>CAYSKY010000677.1:0-2379 GCA_964431425.1 uncultured Burkholderiales bacterium | reverse complement strand
ATGCGGAGTTCTATGTTTGTCGACGAAGCGATCATTCACGTGAAGGCGGGCGACAACCAGCTTTCGCAAAACGCTCTGGCGGGTAACGCGAGCCGCGGCATCTGCAACCTGGCGGTCACACCTGTCACCTTTGAACAGACCTGTGCACCGGGTCAGGACGACGTGACGGCGCCTTATGATCAGGATGGCGGCGCGGGCCTGACCGAGAGCGGCAACCACTTGCAGAACCATCCGTCACTCAACAGCCTGATTCATGCCGAAGGCAACAGCAAGGTCGGCGGCGTGCTGCGCACCGATGGCGCGGGGGTGCCGTACCGCATCGAACTGTTCGCCAACACCACGGCACTTGCGGCGCAGGCGGAGCAATTTGTACACGCATTCACCGTCACCACGGACGCCAATGGCGAAGGTCCGTTTCTGGCGATTTTCGGCGAATTGCGTGATCACATTACGGCCACCGCCACCCGCCTGACCGCACCGTATGACACCAGCGAACTTTCACAGCCCGTGTCGCGGGTCGTTCCCAATCCGGTGCTGACGGTGGGAAAGACCGGCGTGGCCACAGACTTTGTGGTGTCGAACCCGGTTGGCATCCAGTGCGAACCCACCTGCAGTGCGACCTTTGCAAACGGTACGAGCGTGAGTCTGCAAGCCGAGCCCGGACCGGGCCGGATCTTCGTCGGCTGGAGCGGTGCGTGCAACGGGATCGGACCGTGCACGGTGACCATGGACGCGGCAAAAACCGTGACGGCGCTGTTCGATTCGCCTGTGCGAACCCTGACCGTCGTGAAGACCGGGGTTGGCAGTGACTTTGTAGTTTCAAACCCGGCCGGGCTTACCTGTGAGCCAACCTGCGCTGCCGACTTCACCACTGGTGCCACGGTGACGCTCACAGCCGAGCCGGGGCCGGGCCGGATCTTCGTCAGTTGGGGCGGTGCCTGCAGTGGCGCCGGTGCCTGCACCATCACCCTGGATGCCGCAAAAACCGTCACCGCGCTGTTTGATTCACCGCTGCGCACACTGACGGTGGCCAAGACGGGCGCTTCGACAGACTTCGTCGTGTCCTCACCTGTGGGCCTCAACTGCGGCAGCACCTGCAGTGCCGGCTTCGCCACCGGCAGCACGGTGACACTCACCGCCGAGCCGGGACCCGGGCGCACCTTTGTCAGCTGGGGCGGGGGCTGTAGCGGGTCGGGCGTTTGTAGCGTGGTCATGGATGCTGCAAAGACCGTCAGTGCCACATTTACTGCCAGCACGACAACGTTGACAGTCCGGCCAGCGGGCGGCGGGACCGGCACGATCACGTCAAGCCCGGCCGGCATTGTCTGCGGCAGCGTGTGTACCGGGACATTCCCGCTGGGTTCCCAGGTCACTCTCACCGCCCAAGCGGACGCCAATAGTGCCTTTGCCAGCTGGTTCGGTGCTTGCAGTGGGCCGGGTGCCTGTGTGGTGACCATGAATTCCCCGTCGGAAGTCACGGCCACGATCGAGTCGACCCTCAAACTACTCACGGTGCAATCCACCGGCGCGGGTGCAGGGCTGGTTGTGTCGACGCCGACCGGCATCAACTGCGCCGGCACCTGCAGTGCCTCGTTTCCCCAAGGCACTACGGTCACACTCAATCACAGCGCCAACAGCGGCAGCGTGTTCGCCGGGTGGAGTGGGGCCTGCATCGGCACCGGCGCATGCGTGGTGACGATGGATGCGGCAAGAACAGTACTGGCCTCGTTTGTGCCCGCGCCGCCCGTACTGACTGTGCAGAATCTGGGGTCCGGCACGGGCCTCGTGGTATCCAATCCGGCCGGCATCAATTGCGGCGCCACCTGCAGTGCAACCTTCACGCTGGGTGCGACCGTAACGCTTCTGGTCGATCCTTCCGGCGGCAGCACATTCGGTGGCTGGGGCGGTGCATGCTCCGGCACCGGCACGTGCACCGTCAGCATGAACGCGGCAAAGACGGTGACAGCCACGTTCAACGCGCCAGCGGCGGCCCCGGCATTTGCATACATCACCAACCAGAACAGCGGCAATGTGTCTGTCGTCGATACGCTGAGCAATACGGTGGTCGGCACGATCTTCACCGGAACCAATCCCAACGGCATCGCCGTCAACGCCGCCGGCACCCGCGCCTATGTGGGCAACGGCAGCAGCAACACCGTGTCGGCCATCGATACCTTCACGGGCAATGTGCTCGCCAACATTCCCGTCGGCAGCCCGTTCGGCATCGCGCTCAATCCTGCCGGCACCCGTGCGTATGTGGCCAACACCATCACCGGTGCGATGGTGGTCATCAACACGGCCACCAACACCGTGGTCACCAGTATTGCCGACGCCGCTCTGCGCGGCCTGGTGGTCAACCCGGCCGGTACCCGGGTGTAT
>CAYSKY010000676.1:0-2384 GCA_964431425.1 uncultured Burkholderiales bacterium | reverse complement strand
CTGGGCGTATTCTCGGTGCGCGATGCGCTGCCCCGCGAAATCGGCAACGCCATGAGCCTCGCGGAGTTCAACGAACAAGTGAATGACGCCGCGGGATGAGGCTGGACACAAAACAAGCCCTGCGGCTTGTTTTGTGCCTGCCGAATCTGAGCGCCCTGCAGGGCGCGAAGTGGGGTGCAGTTAACTAGCTGTCGCTCGAGCCTGCTTTGTGCCTGCTGAATCCGGGGCCCATGCAAGGGCGCGAGGTGGCGTGCAATTAACTCGCTGTCGCCCAGGCTTGTTTGTGCCTGCCGCATCCGAATCCCAAGCAGGGGACGAGGGGAGGTGACCAACCAACCCAAGACATACCTTGCGGTGTGTCTATAGCATCATGTATTCGCTCTACCGGCACTCCACCGGCAACGAAGTCACCTTCAGCGTCGTCGCATTGACCCCGGCCACCTCCATCCCAGACGGGACGGGCTTCCCCGCGCATACCCAGGACAGCGGCACTGCCGGCGTATCAGCCACATACGCTGGCCGGATCGACAACACCAGCCCCTTGATAAGCGCATGCGAGTTGTTGCCGAAAGTCATGTTCACCCCGCCATCGACGATGGCAACACTTGTCACGTAGTTGCCAATGATCTTTTCGGCTGCCGGCACCCCCGCAACCGCGTTTTCACTGGGAAACTTGCCGCCGCTGCCGGCGTAGTACTTGTTGACGCCGGCCTTGGCGACTTCCGCCAGTTCCATGCTGTCCTTGATTTGCTGCCGCGCCGTCTGTTCGGCCAGATAGGGCATCACCATCAATGCCAGAATGGCGATGATGGCAATGGCGATTACCACTTCAATCAACGAGAAGCCGCGCAACATAGCCAGGCGAGGGCGTTGAAACACAAGCACTGGCGAGCCTTCCAGGGCAGAAATGGCCTGCGAACCGCGCCGGTGCTTGAGTTTGCTCATGATGTCCTGGGGAAAGTTTGGCGCCCTCGACACGAATCGAACGTGTGACCCTCCCCTTAGGAGGGGGATGCTCTATCCACTGAGCTACGAGGGCGTGGTGCCCGGCGTGTGCCGGTTTGCGCTGCCGCCATGCACTGAGACGGGCCGATTTTACGCGTAAACTCCGCGCATGCCCAACCCAGTCCCACCCGCGGAAGCCCCGCACGACGAAACCGGGGCCGGCGGCAGACGCGTCGGCATGCCCGGCACCGTGTATGTCATCGGTGTGGTCAGCATGCTCAACGACATCGCGACCGAGATGGTCACGCCCCTGATCCCGATCCTGCTTGCCACCGTGCTGGTGAGCGGGCCCGTCGTGCTTGGGCTCGTGGAAGGGTTTGCGAACACCGTTGCCTGCTTCATGCAGATCTGGGCCGGCCGGTTTTCCGACGCGCGCGGCGGCCGGCGTAAACCGCTGGCGGTCAGCGGCTATCTGGTGTCGAACGCCGTTCGTCCTTTGCTGGGTTTCGCCGTGGTGTGGTGGCAGGTGGTGGTGATCCGCGCGCTGGACCGCGTCGGCAAGGGCCTGCGCAACGCGCCGCGCGACGCGCTGATCGTAGACATCGCGCCCAGGAGCATGCTGGCTCGAGCTTTCGGCATTCATCGCGCGTTCGACAATCTGGGTGCCATGGGCGGGGCGCTGTTGGGCGCTCTGGTGATCACCGTGTACTCGAGCAACCTGAAGGACGTCTTGCTGATTTCGGCCATTCCCGGCCTGCTGTGCGTGACGCTGTTTGCATTCGGCGTGAAAGAAAAGCCCAAGGCGCCGGTCGTCAGCAAGGTGAGCATGTCGTTTCGCTGGCACGATGTGCCGCCCCACGCGCGCCGCTACCTGCTCACGGTGATGATGTTCACCTTCGCCCGCACTGCTGAGGTGTTCATCGTGTTGCGCGCTCACGAATTGGGCGCTACCACCGTGCATGCGCTGCTGCTGTGGGCAGCGCTGAATTTCGTGAAAATCTTCGCCAACTATGCGGCCGGTGCCTGGGCCGACAAGCACGGTCGCATGTCGCTGCTGGTGCCGGGCTGGGCGCTGCATAGTCTGGCCATGTTGGGCTTTTGCTTCGCGACATCGCTGGGCGGCCTGTGGGCGGCCGCACTTTTTTTCGGATTCGCCATGTCGGTGGGCGAGGGCGTTGAACGCGCCGTGATCGGTGACTTCGCCGATGCACGCGCACGCGGTACCCTGTTCGGCTGGTACTACGCTCTGGTGGGCATCGCCTCGATTCCCGCCGGCCTCCTGCTTGGCTGGCTTTGGCAATCGCAAGGTGCGGCCATCGCCTATCTGTTCGCGGCCTGCGCCGGCATCGCTGCCACTGCCTGGCTGCGCTTCCGCATTGTGCCGTCATTACCTGTTACTTCCTGATCAAGACTCATCATGCCTCTGCTGCAACTGAAAG
>CAYSKY010000675.1:0-2385 GCA_964431425.1 uncultured Burkholderiales bacterium | reverse complement strand
GCCGCGTACCCGGCGCAGGGTGTCCCTCGCTGGCCTGCCGGGTTTGGCAAAAAGTCTGTTCATCCGCCACCTGGCCCTGGCCGCGCACGCGGCCGGCCGGCCGGTCCATCTGCTGCAATGGGATGTGGTGCGCCCGGCATTTGTGACGCCGGAGATCGATGCACGCTACCCGGAAGTCAGTGGTGTCACCCACGCCATGATCCGCATCGCGGTAGGCCGCTGGGCGCGCGGAGCGGTGTTGCGCTGGCATCACGAACACGATGCAGATCACATCCTGATCGGCGAAGTGCCGCTGATCGGTCACCGCCTGCTTGACCTGGTGCAGTCTGTTCCGGATGCGGCCGAGCCGCTGCTGGCGGGGCCTGGCGTGGTGTTTGCCACACCTGTTCCCTCGGCCGCCGTGCGCGAGACCATCGAGGCTGCCCGCGGTCGCACCTTCGCCCATCCCGCCCATCCGCGTGAAAGCGCCGATGCCCCGCCGGACCTGCTGCGCATGGCCTGGCAGGAACTGCATGCACATGCCGTCACCATCGGCGCCGCCAGAATGGTGGCGGGTGCCGCGCCGTTCGACCCGGCTGCCTATGAAGCTGTGCATCGCCACCTGCTGCGGCACCGGCACTCGCTTACGATCTGGATGAATGTGCAACTGGCGCACCGAAAGTCGGTATACGAGCTCGATATCGGCGCGCGCGAATTGACGCCGCGCCCGGGCGAAGCCGCCGCCATCGTGGCGGAAATGGAGCAGGAATTTTCGCCCCAGGCGCTGGTGCAGGCGGTGGCCGCCTGGTTTGGCCGCGTCTGATTCAAGCCATGCCCACACGAGCACTTCCCACGCACCCAAGGAGCCTTCCATGAAAATGACGGCAATGATCCCGATGCTGCCGGTGCGCAGCATGCCTGCCGCCGTGGATTTTTACTGCGGCAAGCTCGGCTTTGAAGTGGAAAGCCGCAACGACGACTGGGGCTGGGCGATGCTGCGCTTTGACGACTGCCGACTGATGATCGACCAGTCCATCTGCCAGCACCCGGCCGGCTTCCGCGAGGCGGTCATCTACCTCTATCCCGACGACGTGGCCGGCTATCACACCCGATTGCGTGGCAATGGTCTGGCGCTGCCGGATCTTGATTTGACTTTCTACGGGCATGCGGAATTTCGCCTTTCGGACCCGGATGGCAACCGCCTGTGGGTGGGGAAGCGGGTGGATGACTCTCGCAGCGCTTGAGATCCGTGCGCGAAGCCGGGGACTCCAATGGGCCTTGAAGCAGTAGAGTTGCTGCTGTCTGTCGAAGAACTGTTTGAAGTTGAATTCACCGACGCCGAAGCCGCCGTCATCGAGACCGTTGGACAGCTGGCCCAAGCCATCGTCATCAGGCAGCAGTCACAGGGCAGACAGAATATCGACGAAGGCATCATCCTCGACCAGCTTCGAACCTTGATTGGTTTCCATCTGGGGGCGAAACGGGAAACGATATCGACCCACTCCCGGTTTCGGGATTTGTATGATTTCCTCTGAACGGTGTATCCCGCGCATGGCGGCCGGGTGGCTTCTGTCGTTTGTTGCCCGCAGGCATCCGCGTACATTCTCCCTTGGTTGATGCGCGTCAAAAGCGGCGGGTGATGTCATTGCACAATGGGGGCGCTGGCGACGAGCCGTGCAACCCCTGTCTTCATTCAGAATCAGATGCCAAACGCCTTCAATTTCTCCGAGTCACCCTTCGACTGCCTGACCCCCGCCGAGCAGAAACTCGTGCGCGACAGCGTGGACGTGGCCTATTTCCGGGCGGGCGAAACCATCCTCGACAAAGGCGTGCAACCGACCCATTTGTTCGTGATCATCAAGGGCATCGTGCATCAGCTGGACGGCAGCGAGGTCATCAACATATACACCTCGGACGATTGTTTCGACGGCCGCGGCCTGGTGGCGGAGCGCGTCAGCAGCCGCTTTGTGGCCATGGAGGAGGTAGTGGCCTACCAGCTGGCACGGGAGGCGGTGCGTACGCTGATCGCCAGCAACGCCACCTTCGGTGCCATGCTGTTTTCCGACCTGAGCAACAAGCTGTCGGCCATTTCGCAGCGCAAGAGCCATCAGGAAATGCAGTCGCTGACGATGGCGCGTGTACAGGAGGCCTTCGTGCGCCCCGCGCATTTCGTGGATGCCGCCACCGACATTGTTTCGGTGGTGAAGCTCTTCCAGGCCGAACGCACCACGACCGTGCTGGTACGCGACCCGTCGACGGATCCGCCGCGGCTGGGCATTTTTACGCACACGGGCCTGCAGCGCGCCATCCTGGCCGGCACACCCTTGTCAGAGTTGTCGGTGGGGGTGCTGACCAACTTTTCTCTCATCAGCGTGCGGCCGACCGACCAGATCGGCGATGCGCTGG
>CAYSKY010000674.1:0-2391 GCA_964431425.1 uncultured Burkholderiales bacterium | reverse complement strand
GCGCTCAGCCGCGCAAAAAAAACGCTGACCTTGGTAATCCCAAGAAAGAATCCAAGCTCACTATTTGTGTTGCCTACCGCCTAGACCGATAGCCATCAACAGCGCGGCTGTAAATCGGGCGAGACAAGTTGAGCCGTTTCACTAAGCCATATGGCAAAGCCAATTCATACCTTATTAAGATTCGCTCCACCATCTTTCGAAGTTTCCGACTTGGCAATTGCGCGAAGTCGATCTTCGCGCCGGTTATGACTGTTGCGCTGCACCAGAGCATTTGCAACATCTGCAAACGCATTATCAAAGATCTCGCGCTGCACAAGGTCTGCCCATTGTTGTTGGAGTACCTCATCTAGGGATTCCCACACAAGTTCAGTTTTCTCATCCGCGAACAAATCGTCAAAGCCCCTTGAAGTTATCGTGAGGGCATGCCCTATGATTCCTGGTGAGTCTGCGCGGTTAATCTTCCAAAATGGCTCCGGTCGCTGGAGATCTGCGAGTGTTACAAACGTCAGCGAACGGCGCTCCGCAGCTTGCATGCTCGACCTGACCGTATTTTTGCTCTGCCAATCTCGAAGCGCACGCATCAGATATGTGACGCGATTATTCCTAGCCGATGAATCAGAATTCATTGATTGTTGGTATTCTGGACCGCCACCATGCTGGCGCCAGTATGCAAGAAGACTCTCCGACCGCCCGAGAAATGCGGCTGCGTCCTTGGGCGGCACGCTTACCCCGTCTTCCAACTGTGCAAGGAAATTGAGTTTTCGAAGCAACCCGTCATCGCCGGAGGTCACTAATTTGACGCTCATGCTCTAACCTCAAGGCTCATTTCTGCTCTTTGAAAAGAATGATCAGTCGTTGCCAGCAATTCGCGTTTGCCCGCATAGAGTGAATTGTAGAGCTTTGGACATGTAGAAAGCATAAGCACTTCGAGTCGCTGCATTACTTCGGCCAATCGCTTTTCATCGGCTTCGGTATAGCGGGATGTCGGGTCAGAGTGCTGCCCATGATTTAGCAGCCGCTTCACCGTTGCATATGATGTGTGCAAATCGGCAAAGCGCCCAAAGGTGCGACGCAAGTCATGCATTGTCAGTTTTCTAATCCCCGCGTCTTCACAGACAAATCCGAGCAGCGTTCGCATATCGGTGTAATGACCGATTTTGGAAGTCCGTGCTCTTGCGGGAAATACCCATTTTCTGCGCTTGGCATTTTTTTCCGCCAGAGAAATTTCATGCCTCTGATTTAGGATTTCATATGCCGCATCAGCAATGGGCAATTCGTGATTCTCGCGATTTTTCGTATCGTAAAAAAATACTCGCCGTTTGGTGAGATCGATGTGTGAACAGGTCAGCGCTTCGTCCTGGGAAATCATGTCACCCCAAACAAGCCGCAATGCTTCCTCCCGACGGGTACCCCAGAGTGTTGTCAAAATGAGGTAATCACAGCCCGTCCGGTTATCCGGGCGCCGGGTGAATAGAACTTCAAACCATTTGCCCAGCGTCTCCTCGGTAAGAGGGTTACGGATACCTTTTTTCTTATAAGCATTTTCTAACTGTGCGCGTGTCCGATACCTTCCCTTTGTACGAAGGGCGGTGAAAGGATTGTAGGTAAGGACAGGGACGCGCTTCTGCGCTGCTGCGTCCATTGCCTCCTTCGCAATTGCCGTCTTTGCAGCAACATCTGCCCAGCGAAAGGTTTGCTCCGCCGCAGTCCTCGTTTTTGCGGCAAGCGCATCAAACTTGGCTACAACCTCGTCACCGGTAAGACTGCTTATTCGTCTGTCTCCCCATTCACCCAGCCGCTTGAATGCCTTGTCGAAGGCTGCCAACGTGTTTACCGTCGCGACCACGGGGCGAGCCAAAAGGTCTCGGCGGTGTATGGCGAACGCTTCACGCAGCGTTACCTCGGCGGCCTCCAGGGCCATTGCAACTTTTTCCTGTTCCCTTGCCACCTTGCTCGGGTTGCGCTTTGCCTTCGTCATTACAAGCAGCAACTCCTGCGCCTTTGCGCGCGCATGGTCAATGCTGGCGAAATCGCTCACATTCCCAACTTTTGCGCGGATGACCTGATCCTTGACTTTGTCGGTGCTGACATCGTCTTTGTTCTTGTGGCCGCTTCTAACGCGGCGCTGGATAATGTACGTTTTCTTGGTCGCACCAATTCGAACCCCAAACCCTGTTGGGGAATTTGTGTGGTCATCGTAGACAATGTAGGGCTTGAGGCTGGGATTTTCGACCAACACCAGCTTGCCGTCTTTGGACATTTCCGGGCGAACCTGGATCGAGGTTGGTCGGGATCACCCAGCCGCGCAATTCGCGCTTCGCGACCGTGATATACGATATCGTGGTTCTCCGGCCCCTGCACGAAACGCCAGGACTCAGAGAACCCCTCGGG
>CAYSKY010000673.1:1312-2393 GCA_964431425.1 uncultured Burkholderiales bacterium | reverse complement strand
ATCAGCATGCGCAGGGATTCGATGGTTTCGGCGACGGTGGTCTCCGGCGCGAATACGGCGGCAGCCGGTTCCATCAGGCGGCCCAGCGTACCTTCAGCATAAGAAGCGTTCTGTGACCATTGGGCACCCAGCCGTGCCGGCGCAGCGGCGATCACCGGGAGACGGCGCGTGGGGTGCAGTGCGGCGAGAATCTCCTGCGCGAAAGCAGGATTCAACTGCGCAAGCAGGGCAGCCGTCTCGGTGGCATCGCGTTCCATCAGCAGGTGCGCGGCCTCGGACGCAGGCCTGGCCTGCAACTGTTCGATCAGGGACATTGCGCGGCTCCAACGGTGGAAGAGTGCGCCGTTTGCACTGGCGCGACGCGACAGGGTACCGCATCCCGGCTGTCGTGCCGAAGGTGAATCCAACGCGGCTGTTACGACTGATTACAACTGCCGGGTGTGTCGGCCGTAAACGGTGGCATCCAGGCCTGCGTTGTTTGGGCGTGGCGATGCCGCAACGCCAGCAGCACAGAACATGCGGCAACACCGGAGGTCATCATGTCATTACGCAAAACACTGTTTGTCGCCCTGCTCGCCGCCGGCAGCATCGGCGCGGTCACTGTCCCCATCGCCGCTGAAGCGTCGTCGGTTTACGTGCAAATCGCGCCGCCGGCGCCTCGTTATGAAGTGGTGCCCGCACCGCGCCATGGCTATGTGTGGACGCCGGGATACTGGGCCTGGCGTGGACACCATCATGTCTGGGTGAATGGTGTGTGGGTGCGGGAACGGGTTGGCTATCGCTATCGTCCGCATCAGTGGGTGGAACGCGGCGGGCGCTGGGAATTCAATCGCGGTGGCTGGGATCGTGATCGCGACGGCATTCCCGATCGCTACGACCGCCACCCCAACAATCCGTACCGCCCGTAACACCACGATCGACGCGGCGCTTGCCCTGGGGCACGCGCCGCATCGCGTAGCTATTTGCCGGCTGCCCAGGAATCCTTGAGCGTAACGGCACGGTTGAACACCGGCTTGCCCGGCGCGCTGTCCACGCCATCGGCCACGAAGAAGCCGTGCCGATCGAACTGGAAGCGGTCTTC
>CAYSKY010000673.1:0-1302 GCA_964431425.1 uncultured Burkholderiales bacterium | reverse complement strand
GGTTCGAGGTAGGCGGTGATCACCTGCTTGGCCGTGCCATTCAGATCATCGAGATAGTTGCCGCTTTCTCGCCCGGGGTAGGGCGCCTTGAACAGGCGATCGAACATGCGCACTTCCGCCGGGAACGCACCTTTGGCACAAAGCCAGTGGATGTTGCCCTTGACCTTGTACGTGTCGCTGCCGGGCGTACCCGATTTGCTGTCGGGAAAATATTCCGCAAGCACCTTGGTGATCTTGCCATCCGCATCCTTTTCGCACCCGGTGCACTGGATGACGAAGCCATAGCGCAGCCGCACCTTGTTGCCGGGAAACAGGCGGAAAAAGCCCTTTTGCGGCACCTCCTGGAAGTCCTCACGCTCGATCCACAGTTCGCCTGAGAATGGCACGGCTCGCTTGCCCCATTCGGGCTTCTGCGGGTGATTGGGCGCGAAGGCCTCTTCGCCTTGTCCGATCGGGTAATTGGTGATGACGAGCTTCACCGGGTCCAGCACCGCCACGCGGCGCGGGGCGACATCATTGAGGTGCTCGCGCACGCAGTCTTCCAGCACACTGTAGTCGATCCAGCCGGCCGCCTTGCTGACACCGGCGCGTTCGGCAAAGAGGCGAAAGGCCTCGGGCGTGTAGCCGCGGCGGCGCGCACCCGCCAACGTGGGCATGCGCGGATCATCCCAGCCGTCCACATACTTTTCCGTGACGAGCTGGTTCAGATAGCGCTTGCTCATCACCACGTAGGTGAGGTTGAGGCGCGAGAATTCGTACTGTTTGGGTAGCGGATCGGCCAGGAAGCCGGCGTCGCGCACATGCTCCAGCAGCCAGTCATAAAACGGCCGCTGGTCCTCGAATTCCAGGGTGCAGATCGAATGCGTGATCTGCTCCAGCGCATCCTCCAGCGGATGGGCGTAGGTGTACATCGGGTAGATGCACCACTTATCGCCGGTGCGGTGATGATGCCCCCGCTTGATGCGGTAAATCACCGGGTCACGCAAATTGATGTTTGGCGAGGCCATGTCAATCTTCGCGCGCAACACGTGCGAGCCGTCCGGATACTGCCCGTCGCGCATGCCGTGGAACATCGCCAGGTTCTCGTCGATGCTGCGGTTGCGGTGTGGCGAGTCACGCCCGGGTTCGGTCAGCGTGCCGCGGTACTCGCGGATTTCGTCCGCCGTGAGGCTGTCCACGTAGGCGAAGCCCTTCTCGATCAGCACCTCGGCAAACTGGTACATCCAGTCGAAGTAATCCGAGGCGTAGTAGAGGTTGTTCTCGCCGTCGCGCTGATAGTCGAAGCCCAGCCAGCGCACGCTG
>CAYSKY010000672.1:0-2394 GCA_964431425.1 uncultured Burkholderiales bacterium | reverse complement strand
GAACAGAACAGTCCGAGGCGCTAGATCACTACGATTCCCAACGCCACAGTACATGCCGGCCAACCCCACCCGGAGCCGGCCGCACATTCAAACGCGTTACTGCACCATCCGTGCCGTCACCACTTCACCGTAGGCTTCGGTATCCGACACCGTCTTGCCGCGGCGACCCGCTGCCAGGATCTGCGCGGTCTTGTCGATCGCGAGGCCCAAGATGAAGGACTCCGGTGCGCTGAAGTCGTAGTAGGTGTAGCCATTCAGCGTGTAACCAAAGCTGGTGTCGTAGTTGCCGTTGCCATCCAGCGCCAGCACGTAGCTCAGCTGGTTGCCGGGATAAGAAGGCGTGGTGGAGAACGGCGCCAGGTTGCACGCGCCACCCAGCAGGATGCGGTCCTTGAACACCGTCATGCCGTAGGTGTAGGTGTAGTCGGTGCAGAATGCGCCGCTGCCGGGGCCGCTGCCGCCGCCGTAGATTGCGGTGCCGGTGCCGCCGACAAGACTGGTATCCAGTGCGCCGTTGGTGAGCACGCGCGCGAGGCCCGCGTAACAGGGCTGGTCGCCGGTGACCGGGTCAGCGGGCTTACAGACGGTGCCGCTCAGCAGGATGCGGTTTTTTGGGTCAAACGCCAGGCGGCGGCCGAAGTTGGGGCCGGACAGGAGAGGGAAGCTGGTGACGCCAGCCGTACCAAAAGTGGCATCGAGCGCGCCGGCCCAGCTAAGCCTTGCCATCGCAAAGTGATAGTCCACGGTGCTGGTGCGCACGCGGCCACCCAGCACGATGCGCAGCGCCGAATCGAGCTTCACATCCACGGCGCGGCTGATTTCATTGGCCGAGGCCGCGAGGATATTCATGCGCACAATGCCGGTGCCGGCCATGGTGGAATCCAGTGCGCCGGCGCTATTGAGCCGCACCAGCGTGAATCGCGGACGGGTCACCCCGCCACCGATGGAAGACGTGGCGATGAGCGCGCGGTTTTTGTATTGCGTGAGTCCGATGACCGGATACACACCGTTGCCCACCGCAATGCTGGCCATGCCGGTGCCGGCGTAGCTGGTATCGAGCGCGCCGCTGGGCTTCAGGCGCCAGACGTAGATGGTGTCGAAGGTGCAGCTGGCCACCAGCAGGTTGTTGCTGCTGTCTTCCACCATCTCCGGCACACAGACGAGGTCTTTGTTCGGGATGGGCAGATCGACGATGCCGCCCACGCCGAAGGAAGCGTCGAGCGCACCGGTGCTGAGGTAGCGCGCCACGGCATATTGGTTGTAGGTGGGGCCGGGGGCATTGCTGGTGTAGCTGTAGGCCGTGACCACACGGTTGAGCGAATCCGCGAGCACCGCATTGCCGCCGGCGAGATCACCCGCCGCCTGCGTGGCGTAGCCGGTGCCGGCGAAGGAACCATCCAGGTCACCCGGCGTAGCGGCGCGCGCCAATGAACTGGCAAAGGCCAATGCCGCTGCCGAGACCATGGCGGCCACCGCCACCATCGACACCGGGCCCAACACATCCAACTTGCGTTTCATCTTGAAGCTCCATAGAGATCGTTCCGGTCCTGAAAAGCCCCGTCTCCTTGAAACCTCCCGCGGGAAGCAACCTGCCATCCCGTTGCTGCTGAGTGATGCGCGCGACTGCAATATTGTTTTTCCCGCCGGTGATGCCGCCTCGTTCGCCACCGCCCGGCCACCAGGGCCCGGCTGTTGCGCGGGGGCATTTCAGATCCTGCGGGGTGCCAAACATCTCACCGACACCGGCGGCAATGTACCGCCACACCGGGGATGCACCTATGCGTAACCGCACACAGCGCGCGCGAAAGGACACCGCGGCATACCGCGATCGGGGGTGGCGGAAAAAACGAAAAATTACGTATGGCGCGTTGCGTTTTTGACGGTGCGCAAATTGGCGTCGGAAAGCGGCGCGATGGCACGGTTGGGTGAAACAGGCCGCGAGCAGGCAAAAAAATGGGGGAACGTAAAGAGAGAAGTACGGCGCACTCCATCTCTACGTTCCCCGCAAGCACTCACAGCTCTCACTACAGGGTTGCTACCACTACTCAACCGCCTACAAAACCACTTTGACCGAGCCCGGCGCGATGGCAGGCGCCCCGGTGCATCAGGTGGGCACGCCGAAGTCGACGTGCCCACATCAGGAGGATTGATCGCGTGGTGGTTTCACCCACGGGATAAACGCGACCGCATTTAATTTAGCGCGGCGCGCGCGTCGTGACTATGCGCAATCGCACAGATGCCGGCCGAAAATGGCCGCGAGGCATCCCCTGATCAGGTGTGGCCGGCGTGTTGCGATGCAAAAAACACCGTGGACAAAATGGGCGGCCCAATGCGCGCTGAAACGCCACTCCCACCTCTGCAGGTGGGGCCGCAACCCGGCGCGCGCCGCAAGCT
>CAYSKY010000671.1:0-2396 GCA_964431425.1 uncultured Burkholderiales bacterium | reverse complement strand
CGCGATGCAGTAATCGTGCATATCGTGTGCGACCGTGGAGACCGCTATCTCTCCACCGGCGTTTTTCCGGCCTGAGTACCTGACATGACCGGGCGCACGTCGATACTGCGATCAGGCCGGCTGCTGCTGGTAGCCCTGTTGTGCTTCTGGCTGGGCGCCTGCGGATCCATGTTTCCGACTGTCCAGGCCGAGCGGGCTGCAGACAAAATTCTGGATGACATCATGCAGACGCGAGGCCGCGATGCCGGGCTTGCGCGATCCGGGGCGGCCAGGTCGTGATGACCATCGTGTTGCGCGTCATGTGCCGGGTGTTGCTACTTGCCGTGGTGTTGCCAACCGCAAGCCACGCAGCGCCGGCCGGGGAGGGCGCGGTCACGGAAATCCGCGTTGATTCGCCGTCCGTTGCAGCACTGCGACGCAGCCTTGCGGATCGCTTTAGCGTATTGAGCGAATTCCTGGATGGCGGTGCAATCGGCCTCACCCGCGACGGCAGGGTGGCGCTGCGCGACGCTGAGGCGGTCCCGCCCGATCTGCGCCCGAACCTGGAACGCCTTGTGGCCGATGAGAACAAGGATCGCGCAACATTGATCCGTGAAATTGCCCGCGCCAACGGGCGGCCCGATTGGGAGGATGGCCTGCGCAGCGTGTTTGCCCGGCGCTGGCTGCTACGCGCGCCGGCCGGCTGGTACGTTCAGGAATCTTCCGGCAACTGGGTGAGAAAGACTTCGTCACTCAATGCCGGCGGCACACAACAATAGAGCCTGATAGAACGATGACCCCGATTCTTGTTTTTGACATCGAGACCATACCCGACGTGGCCGGCCTGCGGATGCTGCATGGCATCGACCCGGCCATGAGTGATGAGGCGGTGGCCGAGCTCGCATTTCAGCGCCGCCGCCAGGCCACCGGTGGCAGCGATTTTTTGCAGCATCACCTGCATCGCGTCGCGGCCATTTCCTGCGTTCTGCGAACCGATGACGGACTCAAGGCCTGGTCGATCGGCAAGACGGAAGACAGCGAGGCGACGCTGATCCAGCGTTTTTTTGACGGCATCGAGCGCTATACACCGCAATTGGTAAGCTGGAATGGCGGCGGCTTTGATCTTCCGGTATTGCACTACCGAGCGATGGTCAACGGCGTCAGCGCCTCCCGCTACTGGGATCTGGGCGACGACGATCGCGACTTCAAGTGGAACAACTACATCAGCCGCTACCACACGCGCCACCTGGATCTGATGGATCTGCTCGCCATGTACCAGCCGCGAGCCGCGGCGCCGCTCGATCAAATCGCCCAGTTGTGCGGTTTTCCCGGCAAGCTGGGAATGGACGGATCGCAGGTCTGGAATGCGTACCTCAAGGGTGATCTCGCATCGATCCGCAACTACTGCGAGACCGATGTCATGAACACCTACCTTGTGTTCCTGCGGTTCCAGCTGATGCGCGGAACCTTGAGCCAGACGGGATACGAAGCCGAGGTGGCGGTGGCGCGCGATTTTGTAGCCGCCAACGCAGGGGCAGCACACTGGAAGGCGTTCGGCGAAGCCTGGCGCAACTAGCGCCTGGGGCTGTGGGTGCGCTGCCAAACTCAAGCGCCGGCGCCGCTCTCCGGCCATTTTTGCCCGGAACGCCGCGTCAATCCTCGACTTTGCCCTCCTTTTGCCGGTATGGGCTGCTGCTTTCCAACTCGTTGACATAGCGGTCGATGCCCTGGCCTTCACGCGCCAGAAACTCTTCAACGGCGGTGGCAAACTGAGGATGCCGCAGCCAGTGTGCGGAGTGACACCTGGTGGGCAGAAAACCCCGGGCGAGTTTGTGTTCCCCCTGCGCGCCGCCTTCAAACGTGCCGATGCCGCGCTCGATGCAGAACTCCAGCGCCTGGTAGTAGCAGGTCTCGAAATGCAGGCCGCTGTGAAATTCCCGCGTGCCCCAATAGCGACCGTATAGAACAGACGCGCCGAACAGGTTCATGGCGCTGGCCACGGGCTGCCCGTCACGCCGGGCAATGACCAGCAGCACTTGTTCCGGCATGCGCTCACCGAGCAGCCGGAAGAATTCGCGGTTGAGGTACGGGGTCGAAAAGTGCGCGGCATAGGTCCGGCAATAGCAGTCGTGGAAAAAGTCCCAGTCTGCCATGCCGATCTCGTCACCCGTAAGTCGTTGGAAAGTGATGCCGGCATCGGCGACGCGGCGGCGTTCCTGCTTCAGCTTCTTGCGTTTGTCGTGCGAAAAGGTCGCCAGGTAGTCTCCGAAGCTGCTGTAGCCTTCGTTGTGCCAATGGAACTGCACCGCTGTTCGGGGCAGCATGCCGCGCTCCAGCAGCATCGCCTGTTCCGCTTCGGATGGAAACAGAACGTGCAGCGATGAAACCTTGCTCTGCCGCGCCAGACTAATCAGGCC
>CAYSKY010000670.1:678-2398 GCA_964431425.1 uncultured Burkholderiales bacterium | reverse complement strand
CGGCATAGGTCAGTGCGTCACAAAGAATCAAACGCCCCTCGGCATCCGTGTTGAGGATTTCCACCGTCTGGCCGCTCATGGATTTGACGATGTCGCCGGGACGCGAAGCGTTGCCGCCCGGCATGTTTTCGCAGGTCGGCACCAGCATGACCACGTTCAGCGGCAACTTGAGCATGCCGACCGTTTTCATTACGCCCAGCATGGAGCCCGCCCCCTGCATGTCGTACTTCATCTCGTCCATCTCGGCGCCCGGCTTCAGTGAAATGCCGCCGGTATCGAAGGTGATGCCTTTGCCTACCAGCACCACCGGTGCCGCCCCTTTCTTGCCGCCCTTATGCTCCAGCACGATGAACTTGGGCGGCTGGTAGGAGGCGCGGGACACGGAGAGCAGGGTGTTCATGCCCAGCTTCTCCATGTCTTTTTTCTCGAGGATCGTGCAGGCGAATTTGTAGGCCTTGGCCAGTTCCTTCGCGGTGTTGGCGAGATAGGTCGGGGTGGCGATGTTTGGCGGCAGGTTCCCGAGGTCCTTCGTGAGCTTCACCCCCTCGCCGATGGCTTCTCCACGCTTGATGGCGGCCTTGAGCGCTTTTTCATCGGCCTTGCCGTCAAGGTGGAACGTCACGGCTTTGCCCACTGACTTGTTGTCCTGCTTGCTTTTCAGTGAATCAAACCGGTAAGCGCCTTCAATGGCAAGCGCCGCGCCTTGCTGCACTTTCCATTCCAGATCCGAAGCGCCGTACGCTGTCTCCAACGGGATGGTGACGTCCGTGGCGGCGGTCGCCTTCAATTGCTTGAACGCCGCAGTCAGGCAGTTGGTGTAGACCTTTTGGTTGTAGCCGGCTTCGGTTCCACATCCCACCAGCAGAATCCGCTTGGCTGCAACCCCGGAGACCGACCGCATCATCAACGTGGATCCAGGTTTTCCGGACAGGTCGCCGCAACCCGCCGCCACCGAAATGGCACCACCGGCCGCTTTGTCGAGCACCTTCGCGACCCGGGAAAGCTTGGCACCCTCAAAAATGCCGACGATGAGGCAGTCCGTCTTCAGCTTCGAAAGGTCATTGCTGTTTATGCTAAATTCCACGAGAACTCTCCTTAGGGCCGTGACCCGGCGCCTGTAAACGGACCGACGCCGATATGAAAAATCAAAGCGAAATTATCGCTTTTTTGGGTGTTGCCCGTCAAAACAGTTTGCCTTTGCCGCTCTCTTCAATCCTGTACAGCTTCTATCTGGGCACTACGTGACCATATTCACGCGAAGCCTGACCCGCGAATTCTCTGCAGTCGGCAGCGCGGTGGTCGGTGTGCTTGTCGCCATTACGGTGGTGCAGCAGCTCGTCTTTTACCTGCGAAGAGCGGCGATCGGTACGGTTGAGCCTGAAGCGGTGATTGCGCTCATGGGCTTTGCCCTGCTCGGATATCTCCCCGTGTTGCTGGCGGTCACGCTGTTTATCGCAGTGCTGCTGACGCTTTCTCGCAGTTACCGTGATAGTGAAATGCCCGTATGGTTCTCATCAGGTCTGTCCTTGGCAGCGTGGGTCGGACCGGTGCTGCGCTTTGCCGGGCCCATTGTGGCACTGACCGCGTTGCTGAGCCTTTTTTTGACCCCCTGGTCCATATCCCAAAGTTCCGAGTACCGCCGGATACTGAAAGGCAAGGACGACGTGCAGCGGCTATCCCCGGGCAGTTTCATGGAATCGCGCGGAGCAGACCGGGTGTT
>CAYSKY010000670.1:0-668 GCA_964431425.1 uncultured Burkholderiales bacterium | reverse complement strand
TCTTTGTTGACAAGACCTCCAGTGACAGCGAGGTCGTCAACAACGTATTTGTGCAATACACCCAGCAGGGACGCTCGGGCGTTGTCGTCGCAGAAAAGGGGTTTCAGCAGGTCGACCCCAACGGCGACAAATTCCTCGTGCTACTCAATGGGCGTCGCTATGAGGGGACCCCCGGTGCGCTGGACTTTCGCATCATTGACTTCGAGCGCCAGAAGATTCGTGTGGAGGCCACGCTGGTCAAGGCAGATGACCCTAAGGCACGCGAGATGTCCACGCTGGCACTATTCCAGAAGCCGGACGCGGAGAAGATGGCGGAACTGCACTGGCGCCTCGCGCTCCCCATCGCCGCGATGCTGCTGGCACTGATGGCCATTCCCCTATCCTTCGTCAATCCCCGCTCGGGCACTTCATGGAACCTTGTGCTGGCGGCACTGGTATTTTCGCTTTACTACCAATTGCTTATCGTTTTCCAGACATGGACACAGCAGGGACGGCTCTCACCCTGGATCGGACTCTGGCCGGTGCATTTCGGCATGTTGGCGACTCTCTTAGTGTTGTTTTCGCGGCAGCTTTACTCGTTCAGATGGTTGGCGTTTGCGAGGCGCTAGTCATGATTGCGATTGCCTAAAGTGGCGCGCTCGGCTATCATCGCGGCCTTCGCCTGATTG
>CAYSKY010000669.1:0-2398 GCA_964431425.1 uncultured Burkholderiales bacterium | reverse complement strand
GACCTGTTCACGTCCATCCACAGCCCTTTGGTGCCCTGCATGCGAAAGCCCAGCGAGTAAGGGCGTGGCAGCGAGGTGTCGTGTTGCAGCAGGATGGTCTCGCCGTTCTCGCAGGCGAGTGAGGTGGTGACGACGTCGCCCAGCGCAAACTTCACCTTGGCGTTCGGGTGGCCCTTGCCGCCCTTGTTGCGTACGTATTCTTCCAGCCCGCGCGCCTTGGTGGCAAAGGCGTTGATGTGGGTGAAGCGATTGCCGCGATGGATGTTCGCGGCCATGGCACAGGGGCCGATGCCGTGGCTCGGATAGAGTTCGCCATTGCGTGAAACAGAATGTGCCGTGCGCCAGCGCGCCTCGCTCCAGCCTTTTTCGCCGAATTCGGCGCCCGAGTTGTAGGGCTCGTCGGGTTTTCCGGAGTTGAACTTCACGCCGCGCAGGTCGTGCTGGTAGCCGCCTTGCAGGTGGATCAGTTCACCAAACAGGCCGGTGCGCACCATCTGCAGCACCGCCATCACGTCGCGACGGTAGCAGACGTTTTCCAGCAGCATGTAGGGCGTGCCGGTACGCTGCTGGGTGCGCAGCACGTTCCAGTGATCCTGCAGGGTGATGCCGGCCACCACTTCGCAACCCACCGGCACTTTGGCCAGCATGGCATCCATGGCCATGGCCGCGTGCCATTCCCAGGGTGTGGCGACGATTACGCCATCGAGGTTCAGGCTGCGCGTTTCCAGCATGCGCCGGTACGCGATCACGTCGCCGTCCTCGCCAAATGTTGCGGGCTTCGGCTTGCCGGCCTTCTCGATCATGGCCAACGCCCGGCCCAGCATGATGGGTTCGATGTCGCACAGCGCCACCACCTCCACGTCGGTGCGGCGCAGCAGTTCGGTGAGCAGCACCTGGCCGCGCATGCCGGTACCGATGATGGCAAGGCGCAGCTTTGCTTTGACGGCGCTGGCCGGCAGGCAGGTGGTGAAGGCCCACAGGGCGGCAGAGGACTGCAGGAATTGGCGACGGTTCATGCGGGGCTTTCGTTGGTACTCGCGTTTAAAGGGTGACGGCCATCAGGTGGTAGGCCATGGTGCGTTCGAGTCGTATAAATCCGCAGCGGGCATACATAAATCTGGCCGGGTTCTCGGGGTGGACGGTCAGCGACACCTGCTTGATGCCGGCCCGCCGCGCGGTCTCCAGCGCTGCCAGCATCAGCTGGTGGCCATAGCCCTTGCCCTGATATGCCGGCAGCAGCGAAATGCCCAGTTGCGGCGTTTCATCGTCGATGTAACCCAGCCCCTGGCGGCCGGGGATCAGGCGCATCCAGCAGGCGCCGATGGGCTCCGCCACGCCGGGCAATTCGCCGGCGACCCCGATGTCGGTGGACCGGCCCCAGTCTTCGGCATAGATGCGGGCGTTGGGTGCATAAATCACCTCGCGTGGCCGCAAGGTTGCGGGCGGCGGG
Organism: uncultured Burkholderiales bacterium; assembly: GCA_964431425.1. GTDB lineage: Bacteria > Pseudomonadota > Gammaproteobacteria > Burkholderiales > Usitatibacteraceae > UKL13-2. The sequence continues at coordinate 948 of CAYSKY010000669.1, read as the reverse complement.
TCCCACAGGGCGATGTGCAGGAAGTTCCACAGGGCGTCCTGATCGGAAGCGAGCAGAGGGCGGATAGTGAGCGGGGGTGAATTCATGCGTTGGGTGGGTGGATAACGACTTGGGAAATCGTGTGGCTAGTGATAGACCGCGATGAGTGCGACGATCGCAAACATAAACAGAATCCCCCAACCTTCGGAGAATGCGCCGAACCAAAGCCACGTCTCCCGCCGCGAATCCGGTACCGGATCTTTTGCTGAACGGCGCTGGGTCAGTTTTCCGCCGCAAACCGGACATTTGTTCGGATCGATGCGTGGTGGTTCCGGGCCTACTGAACCAAAGGCGAAATGAGTTCCACATCCAACGCATTGGTAGGGATTGCTCATGCCGGCTCGTGTGCGCCCATCCGACGCTTGGCCTCCGCCATATTGACGACGCAAGGCTGGCCGGCGGAATCGAAGGCAGCCCGAAAATCAAACGCGTCCGGGGTGGCACCATGTCCACACAGATGATCGTAGCGCGCATAGGCATCGAGCCGCGTCGGCAGGTGGCCGGCCGGAATCCACCACGCCACATAGCTGGGCCAGCGCGGTTTGATGAACCAGTCTTTGCGTTTTCCCAGCGCCTCGCTGTGCGGCCCGCTGTAGGAATATCCGAACACCGATTCCAGGCCAGATGGTGAGCGAAATGGCCAGGCGGCCCGCGTATTCCTCGCTGTGAAACAGGGCCGGCCGCGGCAGGTGCCAGGACGCACCGCTTTCAAAGTCATCCGGGAATCGCGCGACGAAGCCTTCGAAGCCCCCGGCATCGGCATATACCGCGTCGGCGCGATCGACGAAGCCCTGCGATTGCGGATGATTGTCGGGCTGTTGCAGCACGCCCAGCGTCATGAACGCGACGTTCTTCATGGAAAAGTTGCGAAGGAAAAGTGGAGGGCATGGGCGGGTAACACCCATGCCG
>CAYSKY010000668.1:0-2402 GCA_964431425.1 uncultured Burkholderiales bacterium | reverse complement strand
AGACCGGGCTGATCAACGAGATCGGCGAGTGGGTCCTGCGCGAGGCATGCCATCAAGCCGCGGAGTGGCTGCGAGCCGGCTACCCGAAGCGGCGCATGGCCATCAATCTTTCGGCGCGCCAACTCTCCGACAAGGGTTTCATCGAAATGCTGGTGGCGGTACTGGCGGAAACAGGCCTCGATCCGAACCTGCTGGAACTGGAGATTACCGAGAGCCAGGTCATGCGGCAGGGGGAGGGAAGTGTGATGTTGCTCAATGAGATCGCCAGCATGGGGGTGCATCTTGCTGTGGACGACTTCGGCACCGGCTATTCCAGCCTCTCGTATCTGAAGCGCCTGCCGATCGGCAAACTCAAGATTGACCAGAGCTTTGTTCGCGACATCACCGTGGATCCGAATGACACCGCCATCGTCGTCGCCATTATCAACATGGCCAAAAGTCTGGATCTTGACATTATTGCCGAGGGCATCGAGACCGCAGGTCAGCTGACGCTGTTGCGCGCCAAGGGCTGCAGTGTCGGACAGGGCTTTTATTTCAGCGTGCCGGCATCTGCCGAGGAACTCACACCCCTGCTCAGCCGCCAATCGATATTCGACGAAGGCTCGCAGTATCCGCGGCACTGAAGGCCGCGACTGGTTTCAAGCCAGCAGCATGAACAGGGCCGGTGCGCGAGGCATGGGTGCCGGTGCGCTCCTCCAGTCAGCCACTTTGCGGCTCACGATTGACTGGCCCGCACCGGTCAGGTCGACAGCGATGGCAAGCCGGGTCGAACCGGCGAGTGACTTCAGCAGGTCTTCCAACAGAGCCTGGTTCCGGTATGGAGTTTCAATGAACATCTGTGTCATTCCGCGTTGGCGGGACTCCCGCTCTAGTTCGGCAATAGCGCGCACGCGCTCAGATTTTTCCACTGGTAGATAGCCGTGGAAGGCAAAGCGCTGTCCGTTCAGGCCCGAAGCCATCAGACCGAGCAGCAGGGAAGATGGTCCAACCAGCGGGTGGACCGGTATACGGCTCGCATGCGCCAACGCGACCACTTCCGCGCCCGGATCGGCAACCCCGGGAGCGCCTGCTTCGGAAACCAATCCAGCATCTTTTCCAGCCAGTACCGGCGCCAGCAGGTCCTGCGACAACCCACCGGCTGCATGCTTGTTCAATTCAACAATACTGATATCCTGCAACGGCCTCGCCACACCCGCCGCCTTCAGGAAGGCGCGGGCTGTCTTGGCATTTTCTGCGATGTAAAAATCGAGCCGCCTGATGATCTCCAGCGTGCCACGGGGAAGGATATTTTCCGCTTCCACCGGTTCCGCGAGATTGACCGGAACCAGATACAAGGTGCCGGTGGTCATGCGAGCACCTCGATGCCTTCCTGTCTCAGCAACTGGCATAGCGCGATCAATGGAAGTCCGATCAGCGCCGACGGGTCGTCACTGCGCATGCCGGACATCAATGCAATTCCCAGTCCTTCCGACTTGGCACTGCCGGCGCAGTCCAGTGCATCCTCACGCGCCAGGTAGTTGTCAATCTCGGCGTCGGAATAGTCGCGCATGACGACATGCGTTGGCACCACGAGCGCGTTGCAGCGATCGGCTTCAAAGTTATACAGGGCGAGGGCGGTATGGAACACCAACTCGGATCCCCGCATGGCAACGAGTTGCTCCCGGGCGCGCTCCCGGGTCCCCGGCTTGCCGATGGCGATACCATTGACCTCCGCCACCTGGTCCGAACCGATGACAAGGGTATTTGTCAGACGAAGGCTGCGGGCTTTTTCAATGGCCAGGCGGAGCGCGGTAGCACTCGGGAGCTCGCCAAGGAGGGGCCGTTCGTCCACACCCGGCTTGGCGGTTTGAAACTCGATGCCGAGGCGCCGCAACAATTCCGCGCGGTACCGCGAGGTGGAGGCAAGAATAATTTTCTTCTTCAAAATCAATCACTTTTTGACTTTTTCGCACGAAAATCATATCATGCGCGGCCGAACGCGGAGTGCATCCATGGAAGTAACGCTGAAGTTGGACAGTTTCACCCGGCTCAAACAAAGTTGCGCAGGATCGCTTGCGCCGGGCAGCCTCGTGCGTCTGGCCAATTACCTTGCCGGCGATGAGGGGGAAATTCACTACGTGTTCAGCGGGAATCGCCAGTCGGATGCAGCGGGTAGCCAAAAAAACAGTATTAAGTGTATAATTTATGGTTGGTTTTTCCTGATCGACCCGGTGACGCTTGAGCCGGTGCGTCACGATCTGCAGATTGAATCGACGCTGGTGGTGGTAAAGGACGAGTCGATGCTTCCCCCGCTGGAACTGGAGGCAGATGACGAAGACTATATCGTCTGCGACGGCGAGATGAATGTGCTGGAGCGCGTGGAGGAGCTGCTCAAGAAGGAGGGCCACCGCATCCCCTTCGGC
>CAYSKY010000667.1:2145-2402 GCA_964431425.1 uncultured Burkholderiales bacterium | reverse complement strand
GGGTCACGGTTCCGCGTTCGGTGAACTTGACCGCGTTCGAGGCGAAATTGAGCAGCGCCTGCTGCAGGCGCGGCGCATCTCCACGCAGGTTGTGCGGCATCGCGTCGGCTTCCACGTATACCTGCAGTCCTTTCGAGGCCGCCCGCTCGAAGATAATGGAATAGACATTGGCCGTGATGGTATTGATGTTCAGTTCGAGTGTTTCCAGCACCAGCTTGCCGGCCTCGATCTTCGAGATATCGAGGATGTCGTTGATG
>CAYSKY010000667.1:0-2135 GCA_964431425.1 uncultured Burkholderiales bacterium | reverse complement strand
GTGCTGGCTGGCGACCTCAATCTTGTCCAGCCGTGCCCGCTGCTGCGCCGACAGCCCCGCCTGGCGGATCAGGTAGGCCATGCCGGTGATTGCGTTGATGGGGGTCCGAATCTCGTGGCTCATGTTTGCCAGGAAAGTGCTCTTGGCCAGATTGGCCGCTTCGGCGATTTCCTTGGCCTGCTCCAGCTGAATGGTCCGCGCCTGCACTTCATCTTCAAGCCGGTTGCGATGCCGGTCCAGTTCTTCCGTGAGGCGCCGCGTCTCGGTGATATCCGCCCAATAGGCAACCACGTACAGCGGCGCACCGGCGGCATCGCGGCGCAGCGACGTGCTCACATCCGCCCAGACAATGGCGCCCGACTTGTGGAGGAAGCGTTTGACGAAGCGCACGCGGTCGCGCGCACCGGAGACCAGTTGGTCAATGACGCGCTGCGTCACCGCCACGTCGTCTGGATGGCAAACATCACGCCAGGTGGCATCCGCCATTTCCTGGATGCTGTAACCGAGGGTCTCCAAAAAGGCCGCGTTGGCGTGCAGCACACCATCGAGCCCGGTCAACGAAATCGGCAGCGGTGCATGCTCGAACAGATAGCGGAAGCGGTCCTCGCTATCCCGCAGCGCGGTGGCGACGGCGTCGAGTTCAGTCACGTCGTAGTTCACACCGATCATGCGCAGGGGCAGCCCCTGCTCATCGAAGGTGGTGCGCGACATCGCCTGCACCGTATGCACCGAGCCGTCCGGCCAGACCACCCGAAAGCGCGGCGCGTACTCATGCTCGCCGTGCAGTGCAGCCTGGATGTCCCCCTCGACGCGCAGGCGATCGTCGGGATGGATCGCCGACGCCCACGCCTGGTAGGCACCGGCGAAGTCGCCGGGTTTGAGACCGTACAGCTGGTACATCACCGAATCCCACACCAGTTGGTCGCCGCGTACATCCCAATCCCAGACGCCGACAATGCCGGCCTGGGCGGCCGCCTCCATGCGGTCGAGGCTCTGGCGCAGCGCCGTCTCGGCACTCTTTCGCGCCTGAATGTCCTGCACGGCGACAATAAAGTAATTCGGCGAACCGTCAGGGTGCCAGTTCAACGCGACCGTCACACTCACCCAGATGACACTGCCATCACGGCGTATATAGCGCTTTTCAACTTCGCAATGATCGATTTCCCGCGCGAGCATCCGGCGCACCAGCTGCAGGTCCACGTCAATATCGTCAGGATGCGTGATCGCCTGGAAACTCATTCTCAGCAGCGATTCGCGGGCGTACCCTGTGATCTCGCACAGCTTGCGGTTTACCCGCAGCCATCTGCCGTCGGCCCCCACATGGGACAGCCCCACCGCCGCCTGTTCGAACGTGGCGTCAAAGCGAGCTTCTAGCTCACGCGAATGCGTGATGTCCTCAAACATCGCGTACACCGACGTCGCCCGACCGGTCGACGGGTCGCACACCGGGGTGGCACTGACCTTGATCCAGGTCTGCGCATTCAGGCGCGGGTTGAAAATGCCCATCACCACGCCGCGGACCTCGCGGCCGGTGCGCAGGGCCTGCATGACCGGGTGATCCGAACCGGCAAAGGGAGTGCCGTCCTCGTGGATGGCGCGCCAACGCGAGTCCACCGAGGTGACGCCGCGCAGTTGGTCAAAGTTCAGCCCGAGAATGCGCTGGGCGGCGGGATTGGCCGCGGTGATGCGGCCCGCGTCGTCCTGGAACACGATGCCGAGCGGCAATGAATCGAACAGCAAGCCGGTATCAGGTTGCAAGGTATCCAAGGTGGCGACTGCGAACGCGTTCATCTGGTCCTGCGGCCGGCGGGCATTTCACAACGACAGACGACTGCGGCTTGCGATTGGGGATCGGGAACACCATTGGTGCCGGACCGCCTGAAGCCGTTCAGTGCCGCGTGTTGCCTGCAGTTCGCTCCTTTCGCGCGATGGTCCGGGGCGACAGCCGCCGCGAAATGCGCCGGCTCAGCTCACCCCTTACTGGCATATCGGCAGAAGCGCAGCAGGATTGAGGGTACCGCGTAACAATTTTTTGCGAACAAGCCGCAACCCGGTCTGTCACGCCCGGCGACGCGTACGGTCGCGGGCCGCCGCGGCCACTTGACTTCACCGGGCGGGCGGCCGAAAATGCAATC
>CAYSKY010000666.1:0-2404 GCA_964431425.1 uncultured Burkholderiales bacterium | reverse complement strand
CCTCGCCTACGCCGCCGACGGGCAATCACAGAAGGCCATCGATTCACTCTACGAAGTAGTGATCCGTCCGTGGAACGGCCGCTTCCCGGAGATCGAGCTCATTACGCTGGCCGAACTCAACGCAGTCGTCGCCAGCGCCGGCATGCCATTGGACACCAGCCGAATCGACCCGCGCCTGCTGAAGAGCCTGCCGCTGGATCTGCGCGCCGTCATGACCTGGGATGCCGACAACACCGATATCGACCTGTGGGTCACCGACCCGAATGGCGAGAAGGCCTACTACGGCAATCGCCTGACCTATCAGGGCGGGCGCATGTCGGCAGACTTCACCGGCGGCTACGGGCCGGAAGAGTTTTCACTGAAGACCGCCAAGCCGGGCAAGTACAAGGTCGAAGCGCAGTACTACGGCGACCGGCGCCAGAACGTGACGGGTGCGACGACGCTTTCGGTGCGGCTGTCCACGCACTTCGGCACGCCGCAGCAGAAGGATGAAATCGTCAGCCTGCGATTGAAGGACAAACGCGACGTGGTGTTTGTCGGCGAATTTGAAATTCGCTGATCGTCACCGCTTGGTGCAAATGTGACGGCCACCGGTTTGGTGTAGCACTTTGTAGCCACCGGGAACATCGCCATGGCGGGCGGGCAATACCAGCAACGGACTGGTACCCCGCCCGCCTTGCGTTGATGGCAGTGTGGTGTCGGGGAGGTCCGCTGTAATCCCGTCAACGCCACACACCGGAGGTCACATGATCAAGTCGCGCAAAGGCAGGTCCACGCTCATCACCACCGTCACCATCGCGTCGGCACTGCTGGCCGCCGCCTGCTCGCTGGCCGGCAACCATGCCCTGGCCGCCGTGTTGTGGTCCGACACGGCCTATGAGTCGGTCAGCATTCCCCTGGAGTCACCCGCGCTGGGGCTGACCCGCGCGAAAATGTACCTCGACAAAGGCGACACCGAAAGGGCGGCGGCCGCGCTGCGAAAGATCGTGGAAAAGTACCCGACCGCCAACGAGGCGCACCAATTGCTGGCTGACATTTACCGCGGCCAGGGGCGGCTGGAACTGGCCTCGTTACATGACCGGCTGGCACGGCAGGGTTGAACGGCCCAGTGATGCTGCTGGCGTTACGACGGACCCGCCAACAGCATCACAATGCCGCTGAAGAGATAGACCACGCCCGTAACGAGCACCGTCCACTGCGTCCAGGTGCGGAAATTGGCATCGCTCATGCGCTCCAGCACGCGCTTGGACAGCGAAGTGCCGGTGAAGGCCAGCGCCACGCAACCCGCCATCAGCCAGGGCGACAGGGTGGTGGCAACGCCCGAGGCGGCAAAGCTGATGCCGCCAAAGTAGATGATTTTGATGCCATGCCCGAATGTCTGGCCCATGGCCTTGGTCGCGACCACGGCACGCCGATCCATGGCGGAGCGCACAAAGAACACATCCAGCAATGGACCCGACACACCCGCCACCAGCTGCAACGCCATGCAGACCAGGCCGCAGGTCAATGGATGGCCGCGTGTATCCACGTTGAGGGCCAGTCGTTTGGGCAGTGCATGGGAAATAAACGGCGTGAGGCCCAGCAGGATGTAGGCGACGGGTTTGGTGGCCAGCAACTGCACGGCGAGGAATGCCAGCAGCGCGATGCCCGCCCCCATCGCATAGCCGCGAAACACCCGCCAGTCCACGTTGCGCCGCCACAATACCGCGCGCCAGCCGTTGGAGGCCATCTGTGTCACGCCGTGCAGCATCATGGCTGACGGTACCGGCAGCAGCGCCAGCAACACGCCCATCAGAATCATGCCGCCGGCCATGCCCAGGATGCCCGAAATAAACGACGTCACCAGCGTGGTGATCGCGATCAGTGCAAAGACGAGAGTGGCTGGCAAGGCGGTGGATCAGCAATTGGGTGCAGGGCAGCCGCCATGATAACGGCGAACCCCGGCAGGCCCGCCGGGCAAACGGTATCAACCGGTGGCGCACACCGGTAAGCAATCAGGCTAGAAACCGCCGGAGTACTCAGCAGCAGCGACGCCCCGCGCGTCGAAGCGAATGGCGCACTGCAGGCGGCCGAAGGAAACCGGATCCTGCACCAGCACACTGCCGCCGTCGGTGGGGGTGACGCTGTAGCCAAACGCGTCGGCGGCGGCCTGCACGTCGGCCGGGGTCATGCCAGGCTTGATGCGTTCGCAATAGGTTTTCATGGCGCGCGACGATTGCCAGTAGGGCCAGAACGAATATGCGGTCACGGCGACCAGCACAACACCGAACCCGGTGATGACCCATCGCCAGACCGTTTTCATGTCGAAGCCCAGGGCCTCCGGGCCACCCGCGCCTTCATTGCCCATGGCATGCCATGCCAGGATGGCGCTGGCTGGCACCCCCTGTGGGTTGCCGGAAACGGT
>CAYSKY010000665.1:0-2405 GCA_964431425.1 uncultured Burkholderiales bacterium | reverse complement strand
GAATTCCATCGGCGAATAGCCCCGCGCGCTCAGGCGCTGCGACAGATTGAGCAGGAAGGCCGCAATCCGCTCTTCGGCCCGCATCACGCCCAGCAGCATCATCACGCCGCTTTCACGCACGATCTCGCGGCTCATGACCTTGTGAAAATGGCGCTGCAGCCCGTCGATTTCCCGTGAAAGGTCCTCAAGATGCGCGTAAGGGATGCTGCAGACTTCGCTGTCTTCCAGGGCGACGGCATCGCAATTGTGGCTGCCCTGGCTGATTCCATCCATGCCCAGAATCTCCCCGGCCATGGAAAAGCCCGTGACCTGGTCGCGACCATCCTCATAGGTTACCCGGGACTTGAAGAACCCGCTGCGGACCGCGTAAACCGCGTCGAAGGGCTCGCTGGCACGGTAAAGCGCCTCGCCTCGCTTCACCTTGCGTCGCACGCTGACCAGCGTATCGAGCTGATCGAGTTCTTTCTGGGACAGACCGGCGGGAAGGCAAAGCTCGCGAAGGTTACAGTTCGCGCACGCCGCCTTCAATTCCGCGAGTACCATCTGGGTACTCTGCTGCCTTGCCAGTTCGGCTCGGGGCATTACATACTCCTGAGTTATCGTTTTTGTATTCCGAGGTATTTTTGTTTGATCCACATCAAAACACAAAAGCTCGTACAAGTCACCATCTATCCATGACATCTACTCTTGAACCCTTGATGCCCGCCGAATCCATCCTGATCGATACCGAACTCGTACGCAAATACGACAAACCGGGTCCCCGCTATACATCGTACCCCACGGCTGACCGCTTCATCGAGGCCTACGACATGCGCGCGCACGAAGGCACTTTGCGGCAGCGCAACATCAGCGGCGGGGCGGCGGCCAACAACCAACCCTTCTCATTATACGTTCACGTCCCATTCTGCAACACCATCTGCTTTTATTGCGGATGCAATAAGGTTGTGACCAAGGATCACGGTCGCGCTGCCCAGTACCTTCGTTACCTGGACCGTGAGTTCAGCCTGGTAGCCGGCATGCTGGAAGGCAACCGTCGCGCGGAGCAGGTGCATCTGGGCGGCGGCACACCAACGTTCCTTTCATCAGAGGAGTTGCGCACGCTGATGCGTCAGCTCGGGCAGCATTTTGAGCTCGTGCCGGGCGAGTACGCAATCGAGATCGATCCGCGAACTGTGGACACGGAGAAGATCGCCGCACTGGGCCAGCTCGGATTCAACCGCATGAGCCTCGGTGTCCAGGACTTCAATCCGGATGTGCAAAAAGCCGTCAATCGCATCCAGAGCGAGGAAGAGACCATTCATGCCATTGATGTGGCGCGCAAGCATGGCGTTACCTCGATCAACATCGATCTGATTTACGGCTTGCCGAAGCAAACCGTGCCCGGCTTCGGACACACGCTCGACAGCGTGCTGACCATCCGGCCGGACCGCATCGCCCTGTACAGCTATGCACACCTGCCGCACATGTTCAAGCCACAGCGCCGGATCGAGCCGGCGGACCTGCCCACGGCGGAGACCAAGCTGCAAATCATGGCACTTGCCATACAAAAGCTGACCGACGCCGGGTATGTCTACATCGGAATGGACCACTTTGCGCTGCCCCACGACGAACTTGCGGTCGCCGCGAAGCACGCCGGCCTGCATCGCAATTTTCAGGGCTATTCGACAAGACCGGACAGCGACCTGCTTGCGTTTGGTGTTTCCGCGATCAGCAAGGTTGGCGCTACGTACAGCCAGAACGTCAAAACGCTGGACGAGTACTACGATCGTCTTGACCGCAGCGAACTGCCGGTCCTGCGCGGCATTGAGCTGACCGCCGATGACGTGTTGCGGCGGGCGGTGATCCAATCGATCATGTGCCATTTCGAGCTGTCGATCGAATCCGTGGAGATCGCCCACCTCATCAAGTTCAAGGACTACTTTGCCTATGAACTCGAGAAACTGGTGGAGCTGCAGCAGGAAGGGCTGGTATCGATGGAGCCGGGCTGGATCAATGTCACGCCTCGCGGCCGCCTGCTGGTCCGCACCATCGCCATGGTATTCGACAAAAATCTTCGCCGCGGCGAGCAGCGCGAGCGCTTCTCCAAGCTGATCTGAAAAACGGGGCGCCAGCACGGTGGATTCCGGCGTCATCTCCTGGGCGCTGCCACTGACGGCGTTGACCACCGGGTTTCTGGGCAGCCTGCATTGCCTCGGCATGTGCGGCGGTGTCTCCGGTAGCGTCGCACTGGCATCTGCCACCCGCCCGTCGCGAGCTTTTCCAGTGCCGGTTCAGGTGGCCGCCGCCGGCCCGCACCTGCCCGGCGCGCGCGTTACCGAAACCAATGTGTTTGCATTCAATGCGGGACGCATCGCCAGCTACGGCATCGCCGGCGCGCTGGCCGGTACCGCAGGCGGGTTCATCGG
>CAYSKY010000664.1:0-2410 GCA_964431425.1 uncultured Burkholderiales bacterium | reverse complement strand
CACCGCCGGTGCGCCGGGCAGGTCGGTGCGGCAAAAAACGATGCCCGTGTCTGGTGCGGCCGGGCGGATCAGCATCTCAACGCGATGGCCCAGATGCACACCGACGCCAGTGGCGCGGACTTTATTCTTGAGGGTGCGCTGCTTGATCATGACTGCACTAATAGACTGAAACTATTGGAATTTGGTTCCAATTTTAACATTTTCAATCCATGCATTCAGTGCATTTTCGGTACTTCAGGCCTTCTTCTTGCCTGCGGCGGCGGACTTTTTATCGGCATCTTTGGCATCGGCTTTTTTCTGGTCACCGAGAACAGTGGTCAGCGGACAAACCTTGAAGACCGGGCATTTTTCACATCCGGCGACGATGGCAATGGGGCAGACAGTCATGGAATTTTCTCCGGCAGATGGCGATCGGACGATCATACACCGCTGCTGCGGTGCCCCGGCAGAGGCTGGAATCAACACTCCGTGCGAATCGACAGGGGGCACTTCGCCATCCGGGCGGAGGAGAGTCGCCCGGATGGTTGGTGCACCAGCGGTTGTTAGTCCGCCTGTTTCCGCAGGAACGCCGGGATGTCATACATCTCGACGCCTGATTGCTGCATGGCGCTCACGGTGGCATCGCGGCGGCGGCGGGTGACGGCCGGCGCATCGAGCTCGTGATAGTTGATGGCGCCGGCAGGTGAGGCCATCGGCGCGCCGACGGCATCGTCGGTGCCGGTACGGGCCATCACCGGTGCCGTTGCCGAGTACACCATCTGCGGCTGGCGCTTGGACACCGAACCGCCGAGACCCGTGGCCACGATCGTCACGCGCAACTGGTCGCCGATGTTCTCATCCAGCACGCTGCCGAAGATCACGGTCGCATCTTCCGCCGTGAAACTGCGGATGGTGTTCATGACTTCGTGCACTTCCTTCAGTTTCAGCGACTTGCTCGCGGTGATGTTGACCAGCACGCCGCGCGCACCCGTCAGGTTCACGTCCTCGAGCAGCGGCGATGCGGCGGCGCGTTCGGCGGCAACTTGCGCGCGGTCCGGGCCGGAGGCCATGGCCGAGCCCATCATCGCCACACCGTTCTCGCTCATCACCGTGCGTACGTCGGCGAAGTCAACGTTGACGAGACCCGGACAGTTGATGACCTCGGCGATGCCCGCGACGGCACCGTTGAGCACATCGTTCGACGCCCGGAACGCGTCTTCGTAGGACACATCGTCGCCCAACACTTCCATCAAACGGTCGTTGGGGATGATGATCAACGAATCAACGTGCTGCTTCAGCTGCTCGATGCCCGCTTCGGCGATCTTCTTGCGTTTGCCTTCAAACGCGAACGGCTTGGTAACCACGGCCACCGTCAGCACGCCCATTTCGCGGGCGATTTCCGCCACGATCGGTGCGGCGCCGGTACCGGTGCCACCACCCATGCCGGCGGTAATAAACAACATGTCAGCACCCTGGATCATCTCCGCGATGCGCTCTCGGTCTTCCATGGCCGCGCTGCGGCCCACCTCGGGATTGGCACCCGCACCCAGGCCCTTGGTCACGTTGCCACCCAACTGCATCGTGATCTTGGACTGGTTGCGTTTCAACGCCTGCGCATCGGTGTTCGCACAGATGAACTCCACGCCCGCCACGCCGTTGTTGATCATGTGGTCGACCGCATTGCCGCCGCAGCCACCCACGCCGATCACCTTGATGATCGCCTCCGGTTGCTCTGTATCGATTAACTCAATCATGCCTTCTCTCCTCTGCTGTGAAACAACTTAAAAAGAACCCTGTGCTGCAAAAATAAGTCCCAAACCTGCGCCCAATCTCCCTGCAATTTCGTTGGAAACTTCCTTAAAAATTCCCTTTGAACCAGCTGGCCATCTTTTCAAACACACTCTTGAAGTTCGCCGTGTGCATGCGCACGTGCTCATCGCGCTTCTTTTGTTCCAGCGCCGACACCAGCAGCCCGACACCGGTGGAATAGCGCGGATTACGCACAACATCGGCGAGGCCGCCGGCGTAGGTCGGTACGCCCAGGCGCACCGGCATGTGAAACACTTCTTCGCCAAGTTCCACCATGCCCTGCATGGCCGCGCTGCCACCGGTCAGCACGATGCCGGAGGACAGCAATTCCTCGAAGCCGCTGGCTCGCAGTTCGCGCTGGATCAGCGAATACAGTTCCTCGACGCGTGGCTCGATGACCTCAGCCAGCGTCTGGCGAGACATCTGCCGCGGCTCGCGGTCGCCCACCCCAGGCACTTCAATCACATCGTTCACACTGGCCAGTTGCCGCAATGCACAGCCGTGTGAAATCTTGATGTCCTCGGCGTCCTTGGTGGGGGTGCGCAGGGCCATGGCGATGTCGTTGGTGACCTGGTCGCCGGCAATGGGAATGACGGCGGTGTGGCGGATCGCGACGCCCGTG
>CAYSKY010000663.1:1579-2411 GCA_964431425.1 uncultured Burkholderiales bacterium | reverse complement strand
CCCTTCAGGCGATGCTTCTCAGCGTAGCCTTGCAGGTAACCCCAAAGGTGATCTGAGAGGGTGAACTTGGGCAGAACTTTTTTCCCCTTGTGGTCAAAATAGCGATCTTCGTCCCACGGTAGAACCGGCTCGGTGCCATCCGTATTGTGCAATATCTCGGCTAACTTGTGTTGGCCCTTTTCCGGCAACTGGAGAGCGGCCCAGTCGAAGCCAACAGGCTCGCGGAATCCCACGATGATGATGCGTTCACGATGCTGGGGAACGAAGTGCGCGGCATCGATTACCTTGCAATGGATGTGGTAGCCGAGTTCTTCGGTCAACGTCCGTTTGATGACATCAAAGGTTCTCCCTTTGTCGTGCGACTGCAGGTTTTTGACGTTCTCGAGCAAGAACGCGCGCGGTCGCTTTTCCTTGATGATGCGCGCCACGTCGAAAAACAGGGTGCCCTGTGTTTCATCGGCAAAGCCATGTGCGCGCCCGAGTGCATTCTTTTTGGAAACGCCCGCGATCGAGAAGGGCTGACAAGGGAAGCCAGCAAGCAAGACGTCATGGTCAGGAATGTCTTTCTCGTGCACCTTGGTAATGTCGCCGGCAATTACGTGTCCGCCGGGAAAATTTACGCCGTATGTTTTCTGCGCGTAGGAGTCCCACTCACTTGTGAACACGCAGCGTCCACCAATATCCTCGAACGCTGTGCGAATTCCGCCAATTCCAGCGAACAGGTCAATGAAAGTGAAGTCGGCATCTTCGGGTTGGTCTGCCAGCAAGGGCAGCATCAGTTGCTTTAGCGCGGGGATGATGTAGTTCGGTGGAACGCTTTGCCTCGCTTCCC
>CAYSKY010000663.1:0-1569 GCA_964431425.1 uncultured Burkholderiales bacterium | reverse complement strand
AGTCCGGGTGTCAATTTCCAGCAGCTTGGCGAGGTCAGTCTGTGAGAGTGCTGTTTGCGTGCGGCGTCCAGGTACTCATAAACGGCGGTATTTCGGGACTTGGTACTTAGGACTGTGGCCATTGGCATTGTGCAATCGCTGGGAAGAAAACCGGACATTACGCCCGATCGGGTTCCCGGTCAATCCTGTCCATTGGTCGCTGTGGGTCGTGCGCCTAGCAGACCAGTTAACCCACCAACGAATAACTCGTACTCCGTCCCCCCGCCGCATCCTTCCGCAAGATCCCCTGATCAATCAGCCCCTGAATATCCCGCTGTGCTGTGTCTTGCGAGCATTTGGCCAGGGTGGCCCATTTCGTTGACGTGAGTTTTCCGTCGAAGCCGTCCAGCAGTTTGTTGAGCAGGCGTTTTTGCCGGTCGTTGAGCGTGAGTTGCCGGTGCTGTTCCCAAAAGTGCGCCTTGCGGAACACCGTGCCCAGCGTGGCTTCCGTGCCGGCAATGGCGCGGCCCATGCAATCCAGGAACCATGCCATCCAGTCGGATACATCCATGCCTGACTTCTGCGTGCGTTCCAGGATGTCGTAGTACGCATTGCGCTCAGCGCGTATCTGCGACGACATGCTGTAAAACCGCTGCGGGCTGCCTTCCGATCGGGCCAGCGCCCAGTCGGCGATGGCGCGGGCGATGCGGCCGTTGCCATCCTCGAAAGGGTGGATGGTGACAAACCAAAGGTGCGCCAATGCTGCGCGCAGCACGGGGTCGGTTTCGTCGTCCTTGTTCACCCACGCCAGAAACTTCGCCATGTCGGCTTTGACGCGCTTGGCTGCCGGCGCCTGATAGTGAAGTTTTTCGCGGCCAATGGGGCCGGATACCACCTGCATCGGGCCGTTGGCATCGGTCCGCCAGCCGCCGACCACAATCTTGCTCATGCCGCTGCGCCCGGTCGGGAACAAGGCCGCGTGCCAGCCAAACAGCCGCTCTGCCGTGAGTGGCTTATCGAATCCGGTGGTGGCATCCAGCATCATTTCCACCACGCCATCCACATGCCGGTCGATGCGGGTGCTGCCGGCGATGTCGATGCCCAGTCGTCGCGCCACGGATGAACGCACGCTGGCCGGTTCGAGAATCTCACCTTCGATCTCGCTGGACTTGATGACATCCTGGGTGAGTGTTTCCAGCACCGCTTCGTTGCGCAACGTAAAGCCCATCCCAGCCATGCGCCCGATCAGGCGACCCTGCCGGTGTCGCACATCCGCCAGTTTCGCGGCCAGCCGGTGCTGGTCCCAATGGAAATTGGGCCAGTCGGGTTGCGCGTGGATGTAGGAGTTGGGGGGCATTTTAATACGCGGAATTTGCGGAGATTATGGGCGTTATTCTCCGCATGCACAAGGGAGAGATCCGCGTTATCTGCGGAGAATATGGGGCGCAATCTCCGCAAGGCGGTGCGGCGCTTGGGATTTCTACTTGGCACTTCTCCCATTTCTGAAGTGGTCAAACAGGGATTTTGCGACGCATGCTTGGCACCCGCTGCACGGCCAAGGCAAGCAGTGTTCAGCGCGCACTGCAGGTC
>CAYSKY010000662.1:0-2420 GCA_964431425.1 uncultured Burkholderiales bacterium | reverse complement strand
CGCGCGCAACGGCAATTCGCGTGTCGAGTCACTGCAGCTTTGCCAGCAGGCGCTGCGCCAACACGGCTGCATCGTGCTGATGAAAGTCTTCTGGCAGTTTGACAACTTGCATTCAGATCCGCGCTGGGCGCCGATGCTCAAAAGGATGCATCTGGACGACTGACGAGGACGTTGGCGCTACTGAACGTTGGGGGAACGGCGCACAACCAAGAATGCCGCGCCGTTACCACACGCGTAAAGCCACATCACCCCGGAAGTTTCAACGGCCGCGCCTGATAGGTGGTCCGCCAGTGTGCAACGTCCGTAAGCATGATGTCGGCTAACCGCCGCAGGCGCGATATCAGTCGTGCATATTCCAGCGGATCATCCTTGAGCGCACGCTTCAGCCGTTCGAGCCGCGCGACCGTCGCTTCCGAACGCTGCGCGATGCCGGCAAAGTCTCCCTGCATGCCGATGCCGTAAATGGCCGCGCCCAGCGCGGGTAGGGCGGCGGTGAGCGCGGTGACAATTTCCGTGAGGCCGATGCTGCCGCCGAAACTCATCGGCAGACCGGATAGCTTGGCGATGATCCACACCGTGCAGGCGATGATGGTGCCGCCGAACAGGAATTCGCCGGTGTGATGCAGGCGGTGTTCGAGCTTGTGCATGCGATGGGCATTGGCGCGGTGATAGGCGAGCTGGTCATCGACCAGATTGGCTGCCGCCGTTTGCACACGCTTGAGGTAGTCGCTGTTGGCGCTGGCGTCCGGCATGCCCAGTTCGCGCGCGGTGGCGCGGGCCAGCCAGTGCACCCAACCGGGTAGGGTGCCGCTGTCACCATCGCCGTCGCCGCCGATGTTGGCGCGCAGGTTCAGGTTGCCCAGGGCGCTCGTCATGGCCAGCGAGCGCAGTTGCTCGGCCAGATGCCGGTCGTCCATCCAGCATTCGTGCCAGCCGGCGCGGGTGCCGGCACGGGTGTTGCCGAAGATGATGAAAATCACCGCCAGTTCCGCCAGGATCAGCGGCAGCTTGTAGGCCGGCAGCAAGGGGCCAGACAGGGCGATCAGGACGGCGACGGCGGCCAGCGTGAAGTTGGCCACGAAGCCGCTGCGAAACACCTGCGCGAAATAGGCCGCTGCTGAATCGGCCACGCCGAAGCGCGCCACCAGCTTGCTTTGCAGCGCCGCGCCGTACTTGCCGGCGTGTGACACCTCGGCCAACTGCGCCGCCAGTGGCGCCGCGCAGCTTTCCGCCGACGCCGGCCGCATGGCCGACCAGTTGAACGATCGCACGCCCGTCATGGCCAGCAGCAGCGGGTAGGGCAGCGCCGGGGTGCGGCTGCGCGTACGTTCGCGGTAGAAACGGTCGAGCATGCGCTGGTCGATGGGGTTTTCAGGTGGCACGCATAGCGCCGATACCACTGGCCCCAAGGC
The DNA here is from genome assembly GCA_964431425.1 of uncultured Burkholderiales bacterium. Classification (GTDB taxonomy): domain Bacteria; phylum Pseudomonadota; class Gammaproteobacteria; order Burkholderiales; family Usitatibacteraceae; genus UKL13-2. Next base: position 1,008 of record CAYSKY010000662.1, on the reverse strand, counting down.
CAGCGCGGCACCGGCGCGCGGCACGGTGTCGATGGTGGGTTGTTCGATTTCAAAGTCAGCGAGGCCCGACCATAGCAACACCGGCGCGCCGCCTTCGTCAACGTCGATATGAATCACCGGAATGTGTCGCGCGATGGCTTCGGCCACCACGCGCGCCGTGCCGCCACGGCCGCGGCCGGGGTCGCCATCCCACAGGGCCAGCAGCACATCGACCTGATCCAGCAAGACCTTGCCGACGGCTTCATAGGCGGCGGCTTCCTCGCGGCGATCGCCGACCAGCGCAAAGGTGGCGCCGGACTGGGTCAGCAGCGCATCGAAGCGGGCGCGATGGGTGTCGTCGGCGAAGTCTTTGGCGTATTCCTCGCGCGGGAACGGCAGGCAGGCATCGAGCCGCCAGCCGGCGGCCAGCGCCGCTTCGGCGACGAGAGTATCCGCGCCATCGGCCAGCGCTGACACCAGGCGCAATTGCGTTGTCGAAGATGCGAAACGATCGGCATGCTGGTGTGCGACGTCGGCTGCGGCGACTTGTACGCGGTTCAGCAGCGCGGCGACGGTGGTTTGCAGGCGTTCAAGATCGGCACCTTGCAGGCGCGCATGACGGTGACCGGTGACGCCGACCGCAAAACACAGGGCGGGCTTGAGACTGGGAACGGCGGAGGAAGCGCTACTGGTGGCAGGCCCGGCAGAAGAATCAGGAGCCGGTGCGTTGTCGGCCACGTCAGGCGTTTCGCTGGTCGTCATGTGAAGGCGATGCCGGCTCGTTGAAAGGTTGTCCCGCAGCAGTATATCGGGCGCCGCGGGCTACTTCGCGTGCAGCTTGCGCATGAACGCGGACCATTGATCGACGATGCGCCGGAGTGAGTCCGCCTTGCCGCTGATGTCGTCGAGGCTCGCGAGTTTCAGCGAGGCGCGGTCGGGACCATGCCAGGTCAGCAGTTTGGCGGGATCGTCAATTGCCAGCGGCTCGGGCAGCGTCTTGACCTTGGCACCCGTGTGCAATATCAACTG
>CAYSKY010000661.1:0-2426 GCA_964431425.1 uncultured Burkholderiales bacterium | reverse complement strand
CTGCTCGACAGCCACCTTGCACAGGCGGCGGCGCTGTTGGTGGTGCAACAGGCGCGCGAACTGGAGGACGATGATCACGGCGTGGATGCGCCCGTGCTGCACCGCTATGCGCCCAAGGTGGCCTTCCAGGTATTCCACGAAGGCCGGCTGGCGCTGCGTTCCGCCAATGCCGCCACCACACCGATGGTGGAGCCCGGCGAAAAATTCACCAGCGGCTTTCGCACTGTGCGCATCGACGGCACCGCATGGCGCGTGTTTGCCACCCACGGCGCCAAGCGCGACATCCAGGTGTATGTGGGCGAGCAGATCGACTCGCGCGCCTCGATCCTCTGGGCCGTCCTGCGCAGCACGCTGTGGCCCACGGTGTTGGCGCTGCCCTTGCTGGCCTTGGCCATCTGGTGGGCCGTGCACCGCGGCATGGCGCCGCTGCGCAAACTCGGCCACTCGCTGGCCGTCCGCCGCCCGCAGGACCTGCACCCGGTCGTGCTGCCGGACACGACTGCCGAGATGCAGCCCATGCTGGATTCACTCAATGCCTTGTTTGCGCGCATCGGCTCGCTGATGGAATCCGAGCGGCGCTTTACCGCCGACGCAGCCCACGAACTGCGCACGCCCATCGCCGCCATCCGCACCCAGGCCCAGGTGGCCATGGGCGAATGCAGCGACGCCGACCGCCGCCATGCGCTGCAGGCCACACTGGAAGGCTGCGACCGCGCCGCGCGCCTGGTCGAACAATTGCTCACGCTGTCGCGACTGGAAGCAGGCGCGGCACCCGCCTTTGCCGCCGTGGATATGGTGGCCGTGACGCGCAGCGTAGTTGCCGAACTGGCGCCGGCCGCGGCACGCAAGCAGCAGCAGATCGAAGTGCAGGGCGCTGCCAATGCACGCGTCAACGGCGGCGCCACCCTGCTGGCCGTGCTGGTGCGCAACCTCGCCGACAACGCCATCCGCTACAGCCCCGTAGGTTCCCGCGTCGTGCTCACCATCGACACGGATGCCACCTCGGTGCACCTGACCGTGGAAGACAGCGGACCGGGATTGAATGATGCCGATCAGCAGCGGCTGGGCGAACGCTTCTTTCGTGTGCTGGGGTCGGCCGAAAGCGGCAGTGGACTTGGCTGGTCCATCGTTCGCCGCATCGCGGATGTGCATCACGCGGCGATTGAGTTGGAAAAGTCCGACGGACTGGGTGGGCTGCGGGTGACGGTGACGTTGGGTGGGGTGTCGGGTTGAGGGCAAGTGCTGGGAACAGCTGCGCAAGCTCAATGTCCGCTTTGGGGGACGGTGACTGACTCCTAACGACCCGTTGCTGCCGCTCAGATTTCCCGAAAGCGGACGTTTAACGTCCGAGCTAAGGGGGCGCCGACGGTGGGACGCCAGGCCCGGGCTGGTGAAAATGTACCGCGTACCACCAGACCGGGCCTGGTGGCCCGCCGTTGGTGCTCCCTTTGAGCGAGGGGTTAGGCATCAGAGCGCGGGGTGGGCAGGCGAGCGTGCCTTTGTATGCGGACCAATTTGGGTTACAGGTCCTTGAGCACTTCGCAGAGTTGATCGAATGGCATCCCAAAGCGGGCTTGGCATCGCGGGGTTAGCGTCTCGATCAAAACGTCGAGGTGCCCCAGTAGCAGCAGAGCATCACCTAAGTCGCGATCAACATAGTGGTTGAAATGGGACTGAACGACGGGATTGTCGACCGCGGGGATCGTTTTGTACAGATTCAACGGGTATGCAGCGTGGAGCACGCCGGTCTTCGGCTCAAAGATCTGACCTTCCCTGTGCCCGAGGACATCAAAGTTGTCATACAGCATTGCCGCTACCTCTGCCGCGACACTCGACGTGGCTTCGTCGTCGAGCCAGGGGTAGCAGCCGAATCTCGCAAAGCTATGCGCCACGATTGGGCTCTGCGTTCTTGTTGCCCACCATTGGCATCCTTCGTTGTGACCGATCGCTATCCTCAGCAGCAGCATTTGTTCGTAGAGACCACGTCCCCTCAGGCTCGAGTGGATATCTGAGAGGCTGAAGTAGAGAGTTCGGCCAAGCCTGAGGTCGAAGACTTCTGCAGCGGTCATCGCCCGCAGCCGGCCTTCTACTAACTGGTAGGCGCCAAAGGTCGGTGCGAGGTAATGTTTGACAAGATCTGCGTCGGTAGCAGACGCGGCGATCACAGGGAACCCGTCATGCGCGAGACCCCAAAGGTCAGGTACCCACGACGCGACCCGCTCAGCGGGCATCGTGGAAGCAGCAGAACGCCAGCACTCAAGTTCTGCACCATCAACAGCCAGCTTGATCACGTTCTTCCTCTCTTGGTGGGTGCTCAACGCACGCCGACATGTACGCATTCCTCTCGAGTGCCAAATGTCAGCCCCTCTGATGCCTAACGTTTGACATGAGGGGCGGCCGCAAGCAGGCGAAGCCTGATTGTGGAC
>CAYSKY010000660.1:0-2427 GCA_964431425.1 uncultured Burkholderiales bacterium | reverse complement strand
CCACCACGTCGTGCTTCTGTCCGTACCGATGGCAGCGGCCGATGCGTTGTTCGATGCGCTGCGGATTCCAGGGAAGATCGTAGTTGATCACCAGTGAGCAGAACTGCAGGTTGATGCCTTCGGCTCCAGCCTCGGTGGCGATCATGACCGTGCCACGCTCCTTAAAATGTTCGACGAGGGCTGCGCGGGTATCGGCGGTTTTGGAGCCACTGATCTTGTCGGTGCTTTTGTGGCGCGCCATCCAGTCCTTGTAGACGGCTTGCGCGCGTGGGTCGTTATTGGTGCCGTTGAAGAGCACGATGCCTTCGCCATAGGACGTGTTTGCCAGCAGGGAAAGCAGGTACTCCTGCGTTCGGCGGGACTCCGTGAAGATGATGGCTTTCTTGGCTGCACCCAACCGATCCAACTCGGCAAATGCGCGCGCAAGTGCCGTCAGCAATGCCTTGCCTTTGGTGTTGTCGCGGATATTGGTGGCGAGCGCCTTGAAGTGTCGAAGCTCTTCTATTTCCTGGAGGACGGCGTCGCGCTCATTTCTCACTGACGACTCGCCATTCGCGGCGAGTTCATTCAACTCATCGGCGGTTTCGTCGAGCGACTCGTAGTCTTCATCCAACTCACCGGCGAGATCGGGAACATTCGGGGCCTCATCGAGCAACGCCTGTAACCGTCTGGCCATCGTCTCAAGCGCACCCGCGATCGCGTGGCTTGATGAGGCGAGTAGTTTCCAAAGCACCAGCGAGATAAGTTGACGCTGGCTGTTTGGCAGAGCCTTCAGGTTTGGCCGACGGAGATATTCCGCTACGAGACTGGAAAGCTCCTTCTCTTCCCGCGATGGCGTGAACTCTTCAACGATGGCGCGCCGCGCTGTGAAAGGCACGTACTGCTGAACTTGCCGGCGCAGTGTGCGTTTGCAGATCGGCGCGATCCGCGCGCGCAATGCGGCAAACGTCTGATCTCTGTTTGGCTGGCTGAATTGAACGCGAAAACTCTCGAGATCGCCAAAGACACGATCGTCGATCATGCTCACCAGGCCGTATAGTTCCAGCAGCGAATTCTGCAGCGGCGTGGCGGTCAGCAAAACTTTTGAGTGAACGCGCGCCAGCGCTTCTTTCAGCGTCTTGGCAATGACATTGCTGGTTTTGTATACGTTGCGCATGCGATGCGCTTCATCCATGACCACCAGGTCCCAATTGATGGCTTTGATGTCTTCGGCTTTAGCCTTTGCGAACTGGTAAGAGCAAATCACCGGCCCAGTCGATATCTGGAACGGATTCTGGCTATCCTGTTTACGGATGGCGTTGTAGTTCTTGGATTCCAGAATCAGTGATTGCAGGGCAAATTTGTCTTGTAATTCCTGATGCCACTGCTTGCGCAAGTTGGCTGGCACGATAATCAAAATGCGGCGGCGACGCTCGGCCCAGCGCTGCGAGATGACAAGGCCGGCTTCAATGGTTTTGCCGAGGCCCACTTCGTCGGCGAGGATTACGCCACGCGATAGTGGATTGCGGCAGGCAAACAGTGCGGCCTCGACCTGATGCGGATTGAGATCAACCTGTGAATCCACCAGCGTGGACGCGAGCGATTCCACTGAGTCGCTCGCTGCGCGACGAGTCAGCAGCCACGCGTAATATTGACTCTGGTATGGCGTGAGAAGGTGGCGACTCATAGTTCAATCAGGCAAGAGTCAACGATTTCAAACGGTTGATAGAAATGTGGCTACGGGCGAAATTGCCAAACAATTTCAAACGCCATGACCGCGTTCTCGGCGCCATTGTCATGTGGCTAATGAAGGGAAAAACATTCGGGTTGGGTTTCTTGGCATACTCATGTGGGAACAGCGCGCATTTTCCGGAGACACAACCCTAACTATAAGGCGGCCGGCCTCCTACGTTAAGGATCGGCTGCCGGTGGCGTCTTAAGAAGTCATTCCCGACGTCAGCCAGAGGTCTCTCGTCAACTTCATTGACCAGGACTTTACCGACGCAAGAAATTCACCTTGAAGCAGGTGCACAGTCGCCGTGGGTTCGAACTCAGGCAGAGACGGGGCAGTGATATAAGAATGAGCCGCAAGAAAGAGAATCTACTCGAATTGCTGATAGAAGCACCATGGTGGATCAGTATTGTTTTGGCGATTCTCAGTTTCGTTTGTCTTCGGTGGATAGGCCCCGCCATGCTCGGTAGCGGAGGGGCCGGAAAGATATTGGGCAATCTGTCTTTCCAGTTCTCGACGTGGATTTCATTATTTTTTGTGCTTATGGCGGCTGCATCAGGGCTGCGCGAAAGTTTCATGCGCCGCGGAGCATCAGTCCGGTCAGATAAAGGCGGTACCGAATCGACGTTTGGTCAGCAATACAACAGTTCAGGTACGGAAACACGAAGAGTCAATCCTTTGCTGGCCGAGACGCCGGTTGATGCGAAGCCTCTATC
>CAYSKY010000659.1:0-2447 GCA_964431425.1 uncultured Burkholderiales bacterium | reverse complement strand
TTCTCGGACCGCGTCACCGGCATAGGTGAACGCCAGTTCGGCCCCTTCGCGCTTCATGGCCTTGGCAATGCCGTAGGCGATGGACCGGTTCGAGAGCAGCCCGGTGATCAGGATTTTTTTATTGGCAAGAAAGCCCATGGCAGGTGAATCTCCGTCGGCAAAGTGTGGTCTGATGTGGCGCCAGTGTAGCCTATCCGCAGGGGCATTTTTCGTTCACGCTCTGCTACGCAGCGTGGCGGGTCGTTGGGGTATAGTTAGCGCGCTTTTTTCGGGCTTGGCTTGGGGAATTTCATGCGTCAGATTGCCATTACATTGCTGCTTTCATTCACGTCTGCCGCGTTGGCCGCGGCACCTGCGGCCGGGCCCGACCCGAACAAGGTCCTGCGCTATGCGTTTGAGATCGCCGAGACCAGTTTCGACCCGCAAAAGGTCAGCGATGTGTATTCGAGCATCGTCAACAATGCAATGTTTGACACGCCCCTGCGTTACGACCACCTGGCCCGCCCGGCAAAGCTGATTCCCAACACGCTGACCGGCATGCCCGAGGTGTCTGCCGACTACCGAACCTTTACGCTACGGGTGAAGCCCGGCATCTATTTCGCCGACCACGAAGTGTTTGGCGGCAAGAAGCGCGAGCTGACGGCCGAAGACTATGTGTATTCGATCAAGCGCCTCATGGACCCGAAGCTTTCGGCACCACAATTGGCCGAAATCGAGGGCTACATCGTCGGCTCCGACGAGTTCCTGAAGCGGGTGCGCAAGGCCAACAAGATGGACTACGACACGCCGCTGGAGGGCCTGCGTGCGCTCGACCGGTATACCGTGCAGATCAAGTTGAACGACCCCAAACCCATTTTCATCAACGCCTTTGCTGATTGCCGCATCAGTTGTGCGGTTGCACGGGAGGTTGTTGAAAAATACGGGGACGACATTGGGTCCCATCCGGTGGGCACCGGCGCTTACCGGCTGGTTTCCTGGAAGCGTTCTTCAAAAATGATCTTTGAGGCGAACCCCAATTTTCGCGAGGAGTACTTTGACGCCCAGCCTGCGGCTGACGACCAGGCCGGTCAGGCCATTCTGGCAAAGCTCAAAGGCCGCCGGCTGCCCATGATCGGGCGCTTTGAAGTCTCGGTCATCGAAGAGCGGCAGCCGCGCTGGATTTCCTTCCTGAACAAGGAGTTCGACCTGTTGTGGCGTATGCCTGAAGACGTTGCACAGCAGGCCGTTCCCAACCGGCAATTGGCGCCCAATCTGGTCAAGGCAGGCATTCAGGCGGAACTGGTGCCGGCGCTGGACCTGGCATTCCTGTACTTCAACATGAAGGACAAGACCGTCGGCGGATACAAGCCCGAGAACGTTGCATTGCGCCGCGCCATTTCACTGGCTTATCGGTCCATGGACGAGATCAACATCGTGCAAAAAGGCCTGGCATTGCCAGCGCACACGCCCTACAGCCCGGGCGTCGCGGGCTACGACCCCAACTTCCGTACCAGCGCCAGCGAATACAACCCGGCCAAGGCGCGCGCTTTGCTGGATATGCACGGCTACATCGACCGTGATGGCGATGGCTATCGTGAAATGCCCGACGGCAGCCCGCTGATTCTCAAAAGCAACTCCACGCCAACCGAAAAAGACCGGACGGTCGATGAGCTTTGGCGCCGGTCCATGGATGCGGTAGGCATCAAGCTGGAAGTCCGCAAAGGCAAATGGCCCGACCTGCTCAAGGAATCGAACGCCGGCAAGCTGATGATGTGGTTCCTGGCTGGTTCTGCCTCGGAGCCCGATGCCAAGACCTGGCTTGAATCGCTGTATGGCCCGAACTGCGGATTCAAGGGCAATCGTGCCTGTTTCCAGGTAAAGGAGTACGACGAACTGTTTGAACGTGCCGCCAAACTGCCTGACAGTCCGGAGCGCACCAAGCTGTATCAGGGCATGGCCCGCCTGATGGTGGCCTATGCCCCCTGGAAGGTGAACATGCACCGCATCCTCACCGACATGTGGTACCCATACGTGATCGGCTTTCGCCGCCCGCTGGTGCAGACCCAGAGCTGGTGGCGTTACGCCGATATTGATCTGGAGTTGCAGAAACAGTTTCTGGCCGGCCAGTGATGCCCTCCGCCGGTAGATTCGCCGGGCAATCTCACCACCGGCGGTGAACGCATGATGTGGCGTAGCGTCTCGATGCTGTTGGCCTGCGCAGCGCTGGTGGCGCCGGGCTTGCCGGCTGCGGCTGAACCGGCTGCAGCGCCCAAGACCTTGCGCCATGCTTTTCTGATTGCCGAGACCGCGTTTGATCCGGCGGCCGTCTCCGACCTGTATTCGAACACCATTAACGACGCGATATTTGATCCGCTGCTGGCCTACGATTACCTGGCGCGGCCAGCCAAGCTCAAGCCGAATACGGCGGCGTCGCTTCCGGAAGTCAGCGCCGATGGCAAGATCTACAC
>CAYSKY010000658.1:0-2448 GCA_964431425.1 uncultured Burkholderiales bacterium | reverse complement strand
GCCGCCTTGTTTTCCTTTTGCACCGTTTCCCAAAGGCTGCTGTGGCAACCACCGCAATCGGCGGCGGCCGTGGTGCCCTTCTTGTGAGGGGCGGTCAGGTCGGTGATGTTCTGGTGGCAGTCCACGCATTGCATCTTGGCGTGCACACTCTTGGCCAGAACATCGGATTTGACCGGATGCATCGGCCGCGGTTTGCCCTTGGCATCGGTGGTGGTGACGTCCTTTTTGCTGCCGTCATGGCAGGTCTGGCAACTGGCATCGTCGAGTTTGGCGGCCGGTGCCGTCGCGGCGGCGGCAGGTGCAGCCGGAGTGGCTGCGCCGGCGGGCGAGATGCAATTCCACAGGGCAATCAGCGCCCCGGCAAACAACGTAAGTGAAGAGTGTCTGGCTGCCATTCTTATTTTTCCCTGTTCAATTGACCCTGCCGATGCGCGGCGGTTGGTTGCTGCCACCCGGTCGGCCGCGTTGATGGCGGCTGGCGTGGATGGTCGGGGCCGGCTGGCATGTAACACCGGCACCATGCACCCAAATCGCAACGGATACAATGATGAGCGTCCATCCCATTTGCTGTTTGATATGGATCAAATAGGGATATTCCCCATTTTGCAATCCTGTACGCATGTCGTCAGATTGCTGGTCATCTGCGTTGAGTGGCCAGCATGCGTAGCGCGCACACTTCCACCAACTTAGGAGAACAAAGCATGAAATCAAAACTGATCGCCAGCCTGATCATGGCTGCCGCAGGCGCCCTGCTGGTCGCTGGCCCGGCTGTTGCCGCCCCGGACGCCGATGCGGCGCAGGCCCTGGCCAAGAAAAGCGGCTGCCTGAAGTGCCACGCCGTCGACTAATCCAAGAAGGGCCCGTCGTTCCAGAAGACGGCCGCCAAATGGAAGGGCAAGGCGGATGCCGAGGCCAAGCTGATCGACAACATCACCAAGGCGCCCAAGGTGAAGTTTGAGGACGGCACCGAGGAAGAACACAAGGTGGTCGATTCCAAGGATCAGAAAGAAATCAAGAATCTGGTCGCATGGATTCTTGCGCAGTAAGCATGCGCAAACCTGCCTGGAATTGAGGGGCACCCAGGAAAACATCCGGAAGGGCGGCTTTCAAGCCGCCCTTTTTTTCGGCCGGACGATCAGCGGGACCGGATGGCCCGCGCTACATGCATAGGCCCGGCAGCAGTCACAACCACGAAGGAGATTCACTATGAAGTCGAAATTGCTCGCCGGTCTTGCAATCGCGTTGACCGGTGGATTGATGATCGCCACCCCGGCGTCCGCTGCACCGGATGCCGAGGCGGCACAGGCCCTGGCCAAGAAGAGCGGCTGCCTGAAGTGTCATGCCGTCGACAAGACGAAAAAAGCGTCCTCATTCCAGAAGACGGCCGCCAAATGGAAGGGTAAAGCGGACGCCGAAGCCAAGCTGTACGACAACGTCACCAAGGCACCCAAGGTGAAGTTTGAAGACGGCACCGAGGAAGAACACAAGGTGGTCGAGTCCAAGGATGCGAAGGAAATCAAGAATCTGGTGGCGTGGATTCTGGCCCAGTAGGTCCCGATGCATTGCATTGCGCCCGGCTCAGGGCGCAACCAAAGGGAGGGCGGCTGCTGGCCGCCCTTAGTCTTTTCATTGCCCGGATCGCAGCCCGCGGCGCGCGGCATGGTTTGATCCGTATCAAAGCCCGCGCGCCGTGAAGGAATAACCTACAAATTCATGAGCGGCCCGCCCACGGGCTGCAAGCGGGGAGAGACAGTGCAAGTTTTCAAGGCGGACGTAGCGATTATTGGCGCGGGCGGCGCCGGTCTCCGGGCAGCCATTGCGGTGGCCCAGGCGGACCCGAAGCTGACCGTGGCCCTGGTCTCCAAGGTGTATCCGATGCGCAGCCACACGGTGGCTGCCGAAGGGGGATCAGCGGGCGTGGTGCAGGGACACGACAGTCTCGAGCACCATTTTCATGACACCGTCGCCGGTGGCGACTGGCTGTGCGAACAGGACGTGGTGGACTACTTTGTCGCCAACGCGGCGAGGGAACTGGTGCAGATGGAGCACTGGGGTTGCCCGTGGAGCCGCAAGCCGGACGGGCACATCAACGTGCGCGCATTCGGCGGCATGAAGATCGAGCGCACCTGGTTTGCCGCAGACAAGACCGGCTTCCACATGCTGCACACGCTGTTCCAGACCTCGATCCAGTTTCCGTCGATCAAGCGCTTTGACGAGCACTTCTGCGTCGAGCTGCTGGTCGAGGACGGACGTACGCAGGGCGCGCTGGTCATCAACATCGCCTCGGGTGAATTCACGCTGATCGAAGCAAAGTCAGTGGTGATCGCCACCGGCGGCGCCGGTCGTGTGTTCCGTGAAAACACCAACGGCGGCATTGTTACCGGCGACGGCATGTCACTGGCCTACCGGCACGGCGTGCCGCTGCGCGACATGGAGTTCGTGCAATAC
>CAYSKY010000657.1:2232-2453 GCA_964431425.1 uncultured Burkholderiales bacterium | reverse complement strand
CGTGATACCTGGTCATAGCCTCGCGCTGGAACTGCCCTCGCACCTCTGCGTTATCAATAGAATGTGCCTGCCATAGCACGTTACGGGCGGCCTCATCGCTTACCGGCATGACGGACATTGCTGACGACTGCCTTTCCATTCTCACGGCCTCTTGCGAACGGTGGCCCATTTCAAAGTTTCGCAGGGCTTGCGCGACTTGCATGGCCCTACTCCGCAAATCT
>CAYSKY010000657.1:0-2222 GCA_964431425.1 uncultured Burkholderiales bacterium | reverse complement strand
GATGAAAGTAAACGCAAGGTTGCGCTTTGGGTTGACGCAACCTTGCCGCCGCTGCCATAGGGTTGTATAGCCGCATTCAATAAATACTCCGGTATGCCGAAGTCTGTCTGAGGCGGCGCTTTGGCTGCCTTTATAGTGCTACGCCGAACATTTAAGGCGTATTCAAAAGAGCCAATGACCAATATGAAGGCCAAAATTAGCAGCCACGCCCAAAATGGAAGCATGTTTCCTGTTGTCACGGCTATTTGCCACGCCTTTGGCAGGCCCTTGGCGTATTCCTCAGGGATGAACTGAGATACGACCAGATCGTATGCGGCGACAATTGCCCACATAGATACCAGCCACTTGAATATGCGCTGCTGTGCGATGCCCTTAATAAGGTCAACGTAACTTTGTATCTTTTGAAACATGCAAACGCCCCCAAATTTCTTGGGGAAAGTTTACCCGTTAGCATGGCGCGGGGTTTCGTAAAGTACATACTTCCGCAAAATGCCGCCAGCACCCGCGCCAATACTGGACTTTGCCCTTTCCCTCACCCCAACCTCCCTCCTGTAACATTCGCCCATTCCAATCGGCGGAGCCAAAACAAAATGTCCGACATCGGTCGCAGTCTCTTGGGGGTGGCGTTGCTTATCGGCATCGGCTGGGCGTTGTCGATGGGGCGCAAGAACGTTAGTTGGCGCACGGTGCTGGCGGCGCTGGCGGTGCAGATGAGCATCGGCGCCATCGTGTTGTTCAGTGAGCCGGGCAAGTTCGCGTTGACAAAAGTCGCGCTGGGCGTGACGCATATCCTCGAGTTTGGCTTCAAGGGCACTGAGTTCCTATTCGGCGGCCTCGTCAGTCCGAAAATGTTCGAGGTATTCGGCGGTGCGGGCTTTGTGTTTGCCTTTCGCGTGCTGCCATCGATCATTTTTGTGACTTCACTCATTGCAGTGCTGTATCACCTCGGCATCATGAAGTGGATCATCACCATCCTGGGCACGCTCTTCCAGAAATTGCTGGGTGTCTCCAAGATCGAGTCTTTCGCGGCCGTGACCACGATTTTCCTGGGGCAAAACGAGATGGGCGCGGCGGTGAAGCCCTTCCTCAGCCAGGTCAAGGGGCCGACCATTTTTGCCATCATGACTTCCGGCATGGCCAGCATTGCAGGGGCTGCTCTGGCGGGGTACGCCGGATTGGGTGTGAAGATGGAATACCTGATCGCCGCGAGTTTCATGGCGATCCCCGGCGGGCTGCTGTTCGGCAAGTTGCTCTGCCCCTCGACCGAGCCGGATACGGTGCGGTTTGACAACATCCACTTCGATGAAAAGCGCCCGGCCAACGTGATCGAAGCCGCCGCCAGTGGTGCGGGGCTGGGCTTCCAGATTGCGTGCGCAGTGGGCGCCATGCTGATTGCCTTCATCGGTCTCATCGCGTTGTTGAATGGCGCCGTCGGTGGATTGGCGGATTGGATGGGCTTTCCCGGCGTGAGCATGGAAACGCTGCTGGGCAAGGCATTCGGGCCGCTGGCTTACATGCTGGGTGTGTCGTCGGAACACGCGACCTTCGCGGGCAACCTGATCGGCCAGAAATTGATCCTCAATGAGTTCGTGGCCTACGTCGGCCTCGCGCCATATCTTGCGGATCCCGCCAAGGTCGCGGCCGCCGGGCTCACGGTGATTGACCCGAAGACGCTGGCGATCCTGTCCTTCGCGTTGTGCGGCTTCGCCAACATATCGTCCATCGCTATTCTGGCCGGTTCTTTCGCCAGCGTGGCGCCGCACCTGCGCAGCGTCGTGGCGCAGTACGGGTTGAGGGTGGTCGCCGCGGCAACCTTGTCCAACCTGATGAGCGCCACCATTGCGGGCATCTTCCTCAGTCTGAAATAGCCGGCATGTTCATTCCGCAGGAGATCATCCGCAAGAAACGCGACGGCCTCGCGCTGGATGCCGCCGAGATCGCTGCGTTCGTACGCGGCATCACCGACCAGAGCGTGACCGAGGGCCAGATCGCGGCCTTCACCATGGCTACGTATTTTCAAGGCATGACGCGCGACGAAGCCGTGGCGCTGACCGTCGCCATGCGCGATTCGGGCCGTGTGCTGGAATGGAAGTCGCTCAACTTGCCCGGTCCCGTGGTGGACAAGCATTCCACCGGCGGTGTCGGGGATGTGGTGTCGCTGATGCTGGGGCCCATGGTGGCGGCCTGCGGTGGCTTCGTGCCGATGATTTCGGGTCGTGGCC
>CAYSKY010000656.1:0-2454 GCA_964431425.1 uncultured Burkholderiales bacterium | reverse complement strand
ACACCTACCAGTCGGAAAAAGATGTGCGTCTGGCGCCGGGGCAGAGCGTGACCGAGGGGGGCTATGAGTTCCGGTTTGTCGGCATATCGGAGAAACCCGGCCCCAACTACCGGGCGACCGTCGGCAAATTTGAATTGCTGAAGGATGGCAAATTACTGACCACGCTGCTTCCCGAAAAGCGCGCCTACACCACCACACAGCAGACGATGACGGAAGCGGCCATCGATTCCGGTTTTTTCGGCGACCGCTACGTGTCGTTGGGCGAGCCGGTTGAAAATGCCGTCGACGGCGCCTGGGGCGTTCGCGTCTACGTCAAGCCGTTTGTCGACTGGATCTGGTTCGGCTGCGTATTCATGTCACTGGGCGGCGTGCTGGCCATTGCCGACCGCCGCTACCGCATGAAAGTGAAGCAGCCTGCCGAGGCGGTCGCAGCCTCCGCAACTGTGCCGCCAACCAAGCCTGTCCAGAAGCCAAGGCGCGGACGCAAATCAATGCCCCAGGGAGCCGACTGAGCCATGACTGAAACAACGAATGCAGGGTCAATGGCCCGCATCTGGCGTTACTTCCTGCCGCTGGCGATCTTCTTCGCGCTGTGCTGGTTTTTGTGGAAGGGGTTGTCCCTCAACCCGCGGGAGATTCCTTCCGCGCTGATCAACAAGCCGGCGCCGGTGTTCTCGTTGCCGCAATTGCACAAGCCTGACCAGGTGCTTGGGCCTGCCGACATGAAGGGCAAGGTGTGGTTGCTAAACGTTTGGGGATCCTGGTGCGTGTCCTGTCGTTACGAGCACCCGATGCTCAACGCGCTTGCCAAGCAGGGCGTGGTGCCGATCATTGGGCTGAACTGGAAAGACCGGCCCGAGGATGCCAAGGCCTGGCTAGCGCGTTACGGCGATCCCTACCAGATATCGGTGAGTGACGTGGAAGGCCGCGTTGCCATTGACCTCGGTGTCTATGGCGCGCCCGAAACGTTCGTGATCGACAAGGCGGGCATGATCCGCCTCAAGCACACCGGTCCCGTCAGCGAGGAAGACTTGCGCAACAAGCTGATTCCTCTGATTGAAGACCTGAAGAAAGCATGAGAACCGCCATGACCCAATTTTCAAAGTCCAGCACCGGCGCGGCTCGCGGAGGCAAAATGGCCTGGAAGGCCCGCCAATGCTTGGGTTTGATTGCCGGGGCCTGGATGTTGGCGACCGCAGCCTGGGCCCAGACGCCCACGCCTGCGATGCCACCGGCGCCACCGGAACTGGAAGCAAGGCTCAAGAAACTGGAGACCGAATTGCGTTGCCTGGTCTGCCAGAACCAGACCCTGGCGGATTCTCCCGCAGGCCTCGCGGGCGATCTGCGCCGCGAAATTCGCCTGTTGGCAGACAGTGGCAAGAACAACGAGGAAATCAAGGCGCACCTTCGGGCGCGCTACGGCGACTTCGTTCTTTACAAGCCCGAGGTCGAGCAGAAGACCTGGCTGCTGTGGTTCGGGCCCTTTGCCTTGCTGGTGGCAGGGGCAGGGGTATTCATGTTCATGAACAGCCGGCGCCGGGCGTCCGTGCCATCCGCCGTACTGACTGAAGAAGAAGCGCAACGGGCGAAGAAATTGCTGGGCGAATAGCCCGCGATGCGTGTTGCCGCCTAAAGCGGCACGCACATCACGACACCTTCGTCTATCCAGCCCTGCTGCTGCATGATGCGCGCTTCCGAGGTGCTGGTCAGATAGCGGTGGTTGGAATCCGATTCGCGCCAGCGATTGTTGTACAGCCGCTTGAGTGCCTGGGTGCCGGCCGGGCATGCTGCGTCGATGGCGCGTGTCGCCCAAAACTCCACGCCGTCATATAGCCCGCCGATGGAGCGGACCAACTCGCACTCCGGCTGCAATGCGGAATAGAAATGCGTGTTCACGCCAGGAATGTAGTAGCGGCAGACAGGTGATTGATTGGCAGGCCTGACCTCTGCAGGCCCCGGCAACGCAAGCCCCTTGAACTGCATGCCGGTACGGCGCCAGCCCGGACCCGCGGCACCACGCTCGACAAAGTCTTTATCCGCCTGACGGGCGAACAGTGCGTAGTGACGCGACAAGTCATTGAAAAATTCATCCACGCGAAGCTCACTCGCCCCCACGATCGTGGGGGCGGTGTAGTCGATCCGCAGTACGTCGTCCAGGCCGCCGCGCACATTTTTCTGCCGCACCAGTTGGTCCAGGGCCGCCTTGTTGCCGTTCACCTGGGCATCGAGGAACGGCAGCATCCAGCCGAAGACGTCATCAGCGTAGGCAGTATCGTAGGTATGCGGCACGCCGGCCAGCGCCACCTGAAAGCGGGTGCCGCGGAAGTTGTTGAGCGCCTGTTCCATCATCTTGGGGGGGGGCCGTTGTATCGTCGTTGCCCGAGATGGCCAGAAAGGGCGCGCCCCCGGCCGTTGCGGTTGCATTGTTTTCGCCGAACGCAGGCCGGCAGGTTT
>CAYSKY010000655.1:1970-2459 GCA_964431425.1 uncultured Burkholderiales bacterium | reverse complement strand
GGTGGCGGCAACATGGCGCAGGCGATCATCGGCGGGCTGGTGGCGAAAGGGGCCGCCGTAGATGATATTGCCGCAATTGAGCCATTCGACGCCACCCGCGATGCGCTTGCCAGACTGGGCGTGAGGAGCGCGCCGGTGTTCGTGCCTGATTACCTCGACTGTGATGTGATTGTGCTCGCCGTCAAGCCGCAAGTAATGCGGGAGGCACTCGTGCCGTTAGCTGGCAAACTCGCAGGGCAACTGGTGATCAGCATTGCGGCAGGGGTCCGCTGTGACCATATCGCCGCCTGGCTTGGGGGAACTGGCGCCGATTATGCAAATGTAGTGCGCGCCATGCCGAACACGCCGGCGCTGATCCACGCCGGCATCACCGGCCTTTATGCGGCGCCGGGCGTGACGTCGGCCGCCCGTGCCCAGGCCGAGGCGCTCCTGGGCGCGGTGGGCAAAACGGCGTGGTTTGGCGCAGAGAGCATGCTGGATGCCGTCACG
>CAYSKY010000655.1:0-1960 GCA_964431425.1 uncultured Burkholderiales bacterium | reverse complement strand
TGTCGGGGAGTGGCCCCGCCTATGTGTTCTACTTCATTGAGGCGCTTGAGAAGGCCGCGCTGGAAATGGGGTTTTCCGCTGCGGATGCGCGAACCTTCGCCATCGAAACTTTTCTCGGTGGCGCCAGGCTGGCTGCCTCCAGCGTAGACTCCCCCGCGGAATTGCGCCGCAAAGTGACGTCAAAGCGCGGTACCACCGAGCGCGCGCTGGACACGTTTGCCCGGCATGCTCTGGCTGACAAATTTGTCGAGGGCGTGAAGGCGGCATGCAAGCGTTCCCGTGAACTCGGTGAAGAATTAGGTGGCAGCGGCGCAGATGGAGGCGCCCGATCATGATGATGCAGGCGGTGGTATATGTACTCGAAACTGTTTTTCATCTGTTCGTGCTGGCGGTGCTGACCCGTTTTTACGCCCAGGCACTGCGCGCACCCTTTCGTAACCCGATTGCCGATTTTGTCGTTGCCCTCACCAATTTTGCGGTCAAGCCGATGCGCAAGGTGATCCCCGGGGTGATGGGCCTTGACCTCGCGTCCCTTCTGGTCGCCTGGTTCGCCGAAATTCTGCTGCTGGTCATCATTTACGCGCTCGCGGGCTCGCAGGCCTTCGTCAACCCCGGTTTCTGGCCGACCATACTGATGCTCGCGGTGGTCAAACTGCTGAAACTGTCCCTGTACCTTTTGCTGGGCGTGGTAATGATCCAGGCGCTGCTTTCCTGGTTCAACCCGTACCATCCCATCCGGCCTTTTTTTGATGCGCTGTCCCGCCCCTTTCTGTCCCCGCTCCAGCGCATCATTCCGCTGATCGGCGGGGTTGATCTGTCGCCATTGGTGCTGCTGGTCATCGTGCAGGTAATCCTGATGGCGCCGCTCGCCTGGCTGGAAACCGAGGCCGCAACCATTATCCTGCGCCTGTTTGCCGGCTAACCGGACCATCCATCGGCGGCGCAGCCACCGCCCCTGCATCGCGCCTTTCGGCCCGATGCGCTACACTTTCGTGATAACAGCACTTCAGGTACCCCCTCATCGTGGATTTCGACCCGACGATCAACACGCGGTTTGAGAATGAAATCGCCCGCTATCACGTTTGGCGGGAGGAGTTGACCCGCTCGGTTCATGAGTACCACGACTGGCTGGAACGAACCAACCAGCTCGATGTGCAGCAATCAATCCGTTTCTATGACTTGCTGGAAACGCTCAATCGCGGTCGCCTGCAACTGGCCTTTCTGGCCGAGTTCTCGCGCGGCAAGTCGGAGTTGATCAACGCACTGTTCTTCTCCTCCTTCAAGGAGCGTCTGTTGCCCTCGGACGTAGGCCGGACCACCATGTGTCCGACTGAAATCTTCCACGACCCGAACGAAGAGCCATACCTGAAGCTGCTGTCGGTTGAAACCCGCTACCGCGACGAGTCCATTTCGCAACTCAAGAACATGCCTGTGGAGTGGTCAAAAATCCGCTTGAACGTGGATAGCGCCAAGGACATGAAGCAGGCACTCTCTGCGCTCGCCGACACCAAGCGCGTCTACGCGCTGGATGCCCGTATGATGGGGCTCATTCCCATGTTCGATGACTCGGGTGAGGGACCGAAGGAGGACGACATCGTCGAAGTGCCGGCCTGGCGCTACGCGATCATCAATTACCCGCATCCGTTGCTGACCAACGGGTTGTCCATCCTGGATACGCCGGGCTTGAATGCCTTGGGACTGGAACCCGAGTTGACCCTGTCCACGGTGCCCAACGCCCATGCGGTCTTGTTCCTGCTGAGTATTGATACCGGCGTGACGAAGAGCGATCTCGAAATCTGGGACCGCTACGTGAAGGCCGGCCTGCCCGCCAAGATCGCGGTGCTCAACAAGATTGACCTGATGTGGGACGAGCTCAAGACCGAGCCGGAGATCCGTGCTGGCATGCAACGCATGATGGAGACGACGTGCACGCAGCTGGGACTGCCGCCGGAAAAAGTGT
>CAYSKY010000654.1:0-2459 GCA_964431425.1 uncultured Burkholderiales bacterium | reverse complement strand
CAGGAGAGGACGGTCTTGATCGCGTCGACCAGCGCTTTGCTCTTGGCAGGCTTGGTGAGGTAGCCGTTCACGCCCAGTTTCAATCCCTTGAGGATGTCGTCGAGGGCGCCCAGGCTGGTAAGCATCAGCACCGGCATGTCCTTCTGTACGGGCTTCTGGCGGTTGCGGTTGAGGATGTCGAAGACGTTGGCATCGGGCATAAGCACATCCAGTATGACCAGGTCGGGGGCCAGTTTGAGCCCGGCAAGAATGCTTTCACGGTCGGCGGCATGGGTGGCCCTGAAACCGTTGGCCCCGAGGATACGCAGGAGCAGCGTGGCGGTGACGGCGTCGTCTTCCACCACCAGGATGGACGGCGGCTGGCCCTTCGGCGGGCGCTTCGGCGCGGAATTGTTGAGCCGGACAAAATAGCCGTTGCTGGTGAGCTTGGACTCACCGATCACCGCCTCATCCGCGATCTGCTTTTCCTCGGCGGGACTGCGTTGCGGCTCGCTGACCCTGGTTTCAGGCGCGAAAATTTTGGTGAAATCGAGATCCATCGGATCGTCGTCGATCGGCGTGCTCATGATGGCCTTCTGCTCAAGTATTGTTTTCCAGACTATTTGGACATTTTAGGGCGTCGGCGCGTTCCGTGCCGCGAGCTGCAATTTCAGGAAGGGCAGCAACCCGCCCGCGTCCAGCATGGCCTGCAGGCGGGGCGGCAACGCTTCGCAGCGATAAGTCTCACCGCGGGTCAGGTTGCGCACCTCGCCGGCGACGGCGTCGCAGGACAGGACATCTCCCGCCACAATGCGGCCGGCGTCCGCGCAGGTCAAGGGGGCGATACCAAGGTTCACACAGTTGCGGAAAAACAGGCCGGCAAACGACTTCGCCACGATGACACGTACGCCGAGTTCCTTGAGGGCCACCACCGCCTGTTCACGTGACGAGCCCATTCCGAAGTTGTCGAGGCCGACCACGATATCGCCTGGGGCCACCTGCGATGCAAAGGAAGCATCCACCGATTCGAGACAATGCACGGCCAGTTCGGCGATCGATCCCTTCATGTAGGCTCCGGGTGCCAGCGCATCCGTGGTGATGTTGTCGCCAAAGACAAAGGCGCGACCGCTCATGCCTCCGCCCGCGCGGTTGCAACCATGCCGCGGGGGTCGGCAATACATCCCGTCACGGCGGCGGCGGCGACCGTGTACGGTGAGGCGAGGTAAACCCGTGAAGTGGCAGCGCCCATGCGCCCCCTGAAATTGCGCGCGGTGGTGGAAATGCATACCTCGTTATCGGCAAGAATTCCCGCGCCATAACCGGCGCAGGCACCGCAGCCACTCGGAAGCAGGATGGCGCCGGCATCCGTCAGCGCCGCCAGCGTCCCATCTCTCGCCGCTTCCGCCAGCATGCGGGTGGAAGCCGGCGCGACCAGCAGGCGCACGCCGCGGGCAACTTTTCGCCCCCGCAGGACCTGGGCCGCCATGTGCAGGTCGGCGAGCTTGGCGCCGGTGCAGGCACCGATGTAGGCCTGGTCGATTCGCGTGCCGGCGTGTGCCGTCACATCGTCCACGTTGTCCGGGCTGTGCGGCGCAGCAACCTGCGGCGCCAGTGCATCTGCATCAAAATCCCAGGAAGTCTCATACCCGGCGTCGGCATCGCCCTGCAGCCAGTCGCCGCCGGTGGTCTCGACGCCGGCACCGGCCAGTGCCGTCTGTGTCGTGACATCCGGTGCAATGATGCCGGTTTGTGCGCCCAGTTCAGCCGACATGTTGGTGAGCACCATGCGCTCGGACATGGGCAACGCTTCCACCGCTGCGCCTGCAAACTGGGCGGCACCGTACTTCAAGGTGTTCAGGCCCAGCGCTTTCAGGGTCGCCAGCATCATGTCCTTGGCCGAGACCGCTGCACCGGGTGCGCCGTGCCAGCTGATCAGATGCGTCGCCGGCACTTTGACCCAGATCTCGCCGGTGGCCAGCACACCGGCCATTTCGGTGGCCCCAATGCCGAACATGAACGCACCGAACGCACCGCCGGTCGGCGAATGCGAGTCGCCGCCGACGGCAAACATGCCGGGTCGGATGTACCCCTGTTCGGTGAGGACCACGTGGCAGATTCCCTGCATGTCATGGAAACGATCCACCTGATTGAGCCTGACCCAATCGCGCGTGAGTTTAAGAATGTTGGCGCTGGCCACATCCACCGCTGGGACAAAGTGGTCCGTCACCACCACAATCTTTGAGGGGTCCCAGGGCTGCGCGTTGATCTCCTGCAGCATCGCGGCGACCCGCCGGGGGCCACCCGAGTCATGCATCATCGCCAGGTCGACCCGGCATACCACCATGTCACCGACGCGAACCGACGGCAGCCCGGCGGCGCGGGCGATGATCTTTTGGGCGAGCGTCTGACCGGACATGCGGCACCTGAGGGGTGTCGGCGCTATTCCGGTTTTGCGCCCGTGGCTTTCACCACCTTTTTCC
>CAYSKY010000653.1:503-2464 GCA_964431425.1 uncultured Burkholderiales bacterium | reverse complement strand
CTTCAAATGCGCGGCGGTTGGCGATTCCGGTGAGCGGGTCCTGTTCGGCAAGCCTTGCCCACTGCCCGGCAAGCTGCGCGATCTCGTGGCGCTGTTCGCGTTGCACGGCGGCGAGCCGCGCATCGTCGTCGCGCAGCCGGCGTTCCTCGCCGCGGGCGCGCTTGTAGGCTGCCAGCGCTGCGCGCGGGTCGTCAGCCTGCTCGTGTGCCTCGGCAAGTGCCTCCCATGCCTCCATCAGGTCGCGCGGATTCCCGCCGGCCAGCAGTTCGATGCCGCGTTGCAGTTCGGCAATGGCCTCGGTGGTGCGACCCTGGCCGAGCAGGATGGCGCCGATGTGGTTCACGGTGACGGCGTGGTGTCCGCGCAGGCCCGCCGCCGCCTGCAATGCGGCTGCGCGACCTAGTTCTGCCAGTGCGAGTGGACGGTCGCCGGTGTGACGCGCAGCGATGCCGCTGTTGCCTGCTGCCATCGCTTCCAGCCGGGCCAGATGGCGGCGCGACATCTCGATGGCGAAGGCATGCCAGTCGTCGTACAGCGACCGGTACATTGGCGCCTTGGCGGCCACATCGTTCGTCAGCGCATCCAGTGCCCGGCTGCGCGCATTCAGAATGGAAAAGCGCGCATGGCATGCCTCCGCCTCGGTGCCGTGCGATTCCAGCAGCCCGGCGGCTTCGCCAAGGATGGCCTCTGCCTGGGCGTGCCGGCCCAGCACCGAACAGGAAATACCCAGCCGCCGCAATGCGCGCGCCAGCAGATGGCGGTCCTCCGCCTGCTTGGCAATGCGCTCGGCCTGGGTGAAGACATCGATGGCGCGCGCATGATCCTCCATCGCCTGAAGCGCGAAGCCGATCGCCAGCAGGGCTTCCGCCATTGCCGCGGGTTTGCCCTCCGCGCGTGCCCGGTCGTGTGCTTCATGTGCCACCCGCAAGCCATCCATGGATTGCCCGCTGGTGACCAATGCCAGCGATTTGAGCGACAACAGCAGCACGCTCTCGACTGCGTCCCCACCCGCCATCATCCGGTCGGCGCTCGCGATGGCCTCGGCCAGCCGGCCGCCCTCGATCAGGTCGCGGACAGCATCGGCGTCGCCGGGCGACGCGTTCGCATGGGTGTTTGCGTGCATGATCGGCAAAGTGTATTCGATTGTGTTCGGTTGTGTCCGGGCCGTGCTGCCAGCGCCGAAACGGCGCACCGGAGTTTGCCGAAACTGGCTGATAATGGCGTCGCCATCTGAACTCTTCCCCTGGACTGAACAGACCGCCAACGTGAATCGCGGACAAACCCTGGTGCTGGCGCTGCTGGTGATGAATTTTCTGCTGGGCTTTCTGAGCCTTGCGGTGTCTCGCAGCGAGCGCAGTTCGTCGGCACTGCGCCTGTGGGCCATCGGCAGCCTGCTGTATGCCTTCGGCCTGCTGGTCACGCAGCAGCGCTATCTGCCAACGTCGGTGGTGGCCATCATCGGCAACATCATGATCAGCTGGGCGCCCATCTACTCGGTGCGGGCGGTGCTGGCGCACTCGCGCCGCCAGCTGAACCTGCAACTGGCCTGGAATCTTCTTGCGCTGACCTGCGCGGTGCTCATCACCAACAACCTGTTCTGGAACAGCGCGCTGGTCAACTTCACCGCGCCTTCCGTGATCGCCTGCGTGCTGTTCGTGATCGGCGCCCGCAACCTGCTGGTGGCACCACCCGACGATGCCGGCAGCGCGGCACGCTTCATGGCGGGCGTCATGATGTTCGCCGTCCTGGTATGGCTGCTACGGGCGGCTTTCCTGTTCAATGTGCTGGACTGGGCCGGCGACCGCGATATCGCAGACCTGACGGTGGCACTGTTTGCCATTGCGCAACTGGTGGTGAGCGTCGGTCTGACGATGGCGATCTTCTGGATCGAAGTGCGGCGCATGGAGGCCTCTCTGACCAAGGTGGCCTTCAGCGATGCGTTGACGGGACTCCCCAACCGC
>CAYSKY010000653.1:0-493 GCA_964431425.1 uncultured Burkholderiales bacterium | reverse complement strand
CTTCCACAGGCATGTTGCTGATTGCCGCGCGCCTCTGCCCGCCGTCGTTGCTGTTGCCGCTGTTGTGCCTGATCGGCCTGTTGATGGCGCTGCGCGGCCCCGCCCGCGACCTGCTGCTGCGGCGGGCCACCATGCAGCGCCTGCAGGAGGAGGTGGCGCGTTCCACCCGTACCGGCCGGGCGGTGGCCCTGATGGTGCTGGATCTCGATCATTTCAAGGCCATCAACGACAGCCGCGGCCATCACGTGGGCGATGTGGTGCTGCGCCACGCGGCGGAAACCCTGGGTCATGCCAAGCGCGAGGAGGATGTGCTGGGGCGCGTGGGGGGCGAGGAATTCGTGTTGCTGCTGTCCGATGAGACCGCGGCGGCGGCGGTGTCTACCGCCGAGCGGCTGCGCGCGACGCTGGAACATAGCTGGTGCGAGGCCGACGGCCACAAGGTACGGGTGACGTTCAGCGGCGGCATCGCCATGTTTCCCGCCGACGGCAAGGA
>CAYSKY010000652.1:0-2464 GCA_964431425.1 uncultured Burkholderiales bacterium | reverse complement strand
GGAAAAAGGGTTGAAGGTGGTTTATCAGCCGCATGCCGTGGTGGTGCATTTCGAGGGGCGCAGTTCGGGTACCGATGTTACGCAGGGTGTGAAGCGCCACCAGGTGCTGAACCAGAAAACCTTTGCCGAACGGTGGCAGGCGCGCCTGGCCGCGCATCGTGTCAACGGCCTGTCGCCGCGGCTGGAGAAGGATCGGCACGCGCGCCGCCGGGTACTGGTGATCGACGCCTGCATGCTGACGCCCGACCAGGACGCCGGCTCGATGCGCATGTTCGAAATGCTGGGCGTGATGTGCTCAATGGGCTGTCGGGTCACATTTGTGGCCAGCAATCTCGAATACAGGCTGCCCTATGTGCGCGAGATCCAGGCCTTGGGTGTGGAGGTGCTGCATCACCCTTACGTTAAGACCGTTTCCGCCGTGATCAGCGAAGGCGCGGGCGAATATGATGTGGTGATGTTGTCGCGCGCTACGGTGGCCATGCAGTACGTGGACCAGGTGCGCCAGTGCATTCCACGCGCCAAACTGGTGTTCGATACCGTGGACCTGCACTTCCTGCGGCAGATGCGACAGGCCGAGTTGAGCGGGGACGCCGGGCAGCAGAAAGCAGCGGACGCTATGAAGGCGACGGAGCTGGACATCATCGCCAAATCAGATGTGACGCTGGTCGTCAGCGACTTCGAGCAAAAGCTGCTGGAAGAACTGGCACCGCGATCGCGTATTCGCATCGTCGCCACAATTTCGGAACCCATGCCCGGCCCCGCCGCATTCGCCGAGCGCTCGGGCCTGATCTTCATCGGCGGGTTCCGCCATCCGCCGAATCTGGACGCGGTGACCTGGTACGCCGAGATCGTGCTGCCGATATTGAGGCGCGACGCGCCTGGATTGGTGACCACCATCATCGGCAGCAATGCGCCGCCTGCGCTGGAGGCCTTTGCCGCGCCGGATTTCGTCATTGCCGGCTTCATTCCGGATGTTGCGCCGTATTACCAGAAGGCCCGGTTGTCGATTTCGCCCCTGCGTTACGGTGCAGGTGTGAAGGGCAAAGTGAACCTCGCCATGCAGTACGGCGTGCCGGTCGTGGCCACACCGCTGTCGGTGGAAGGCATGTTTCTGACCCACGAAAAAGATGTGCTGGTGGCCGATTCTGCGGAAGCTTTTGCTGCCGCCATCATTCGTGTGAACACCGACGAGGCATTGTGGGAGAAGCTGCGCACTGGTGGGCTGGAAAACATCGAGGCCCATTTTTCTCGCGCCACGGCACGTCGCGCACTGTCGTCTTTGCTGGAGCTGAATTAGCGAACTCCAGCACTGGCGCGGCCTGCAGGCCGAAAATGCCCGGAGAGCCGCGCCAGTGCTGGTTCTACGCCTGCGTGTCCTGGCGGCAACTACAGCCGGCTGATCTCTGCAGCGATTTTCTCGCGCAAGCGCGGGTCCGGAAGTGCGCCGCGGCCGGCGGCCATGTTGTCCCGCACATGCGCGGCGCGACTACTGGCCGGAATGGCGCAGGTGATGGCCGGATGGCCGATGACGAACTTCAGCAACAGCTGCGCCCAGCTGCTGCAATCGCAATCCTTCGCCCATGCCGGCACCGGCAGGCGCGACAGGCGCCGGATGGTCTCCCCGCCGGCGAAAGGCCGGTTGGCCAGCACGGCGATGCCACGCTCGTGGCAAAGCGGGAGCAGGCGGCGCTCGGCGTCGCGTTCCGCGACGGAGTAGTTGATCTGTACAAAATCGACCGGGCGCCGTTCCAGTACACGCACCACCGCTGCAGCGCCGTCAGCAGTGTAGTGGGTGATGCCGGTGTAGCGGATACGGCCCGCTTGTTTCCATTCCGCCAGCGTGTCCAGATGTGCATCGACATCGAGCAGATTGTGGACCTGCATCAGGTCGCACTGGCGCACCCGGAGTTTTTGCATGGATTCGCGCATCTGCTGCTGGCCGGCATCCTTTCCCGAGGTCCAGACCTTGGTGGCCACGAACGGTTGCGGCGGCAGCCTTGTCTCTGCCAGCAGGTCTCCTGCCACCGACTCGGAGCGGCCGTACATGGGCGAGGAATCGATGAGCCTGCCTCCGCCATCATGGAATGCACGCAGCACGTCCCGCAGCGGCTCGCGTTCGCCTGGTGTGGTACCAACGTCGAAGGTTTGCCATGTACCGAGACCAATCACCGGCAACAACTCGCCCGTGGCGCCGATGGATCGGGAACGCATCGCGCTCCCAGAACCGGGTGCAGCGGGCGTTTCGGCAGCCATGGCATGTTTCCATAACAGGGGCATTCCCCCGGCAGCAAACGTGCCGGTGTGCAGAATCCAGCGGCGTCGACCGTGATCAGGCATGGGCTCGCACGGGATCGCCGGGGTAGGGCGTGGCGATCGCATCGATACCCGGCGCAGGCAGGCCGGGCAGTTTCGACAGGCGGCCCGCGAGGGCGTCGGCCAGCGCCGCGTACACGGTATCGACGCT
>CAYSKY010000651.1:0-2465 GCA_964431425.1 uncultured Burkholderiales bacterium | reverse complement strand
GTCCAGGAGGACTGCCGCTGGGTTGCCGTCGTTCGCGCTTCAGGCGTCACCTGGCCACGGCGTGCTGAGACTGAGCGACCCCGCTTTGAAGCCGGACATCGCGAGGCTCAAGGAAAAGCTTCGCAGTGACCCCAAGTTCGCGCTTGCAACACTTCAGAGTGCCGGCATCGCGACACCCACTGGGAAACTGAGCAAGCGGTTCAAGGGCTGATCCTCGCCCGACCGTATGTGGGACCTGTACAAGTTCCAGCCCAGTTTCGTCCTCGGCTTCCACGGCTGCGACAAGAGCGTCGCTGAGCGAGTGCTCGCTGGCAAACAACACCTGCGGTACAGCAACAACAAGCACGACTGGCTGGGCAACGGCATCTACTTCTGGGAGTCGAGCCCACAACGCGCGATGGAGTGGGCGGAGTTTGTCCGAGACAACCCATCCGTCTCAAGTGGCAAAGTGAAAGCGCCGGCGGTCGTGGGGGCGATCATTGATCTTGGTCTTTGCGGCCTGCTTCACGATCGTGCCTTCCTCGAAGAACTCCGGCAGGCGCACGACCTTTTGAACGAAGCGCATGAATCTACAGGAGTCCCCTTGCCATCGAACACGGGGGGCCAGGACAAGCCTCGCCGGTTGCTGGATTGCGCCGTGATTGAGTACCTCCATGCGCTCCGCAAGCAAGGCGGGTGGGAAGAGTACGACACCATCAGGTCGGTCTTCAGCGAAGGCGGCGACCTCTATCCCGGAACGACATTCACGCAGAAGAGCCACATCCAACTGGTCGTCCGCAACGAGCGGTGCATCCGCGGCTACTTCCGGCCCATCCAGGTAGACTTTCGTTCGACTCGCGCGATGTGAGCAGCAGCGGCGCTGACGTCAGAGACGGGCCGCATTCGGACATCTTTCTGATCGGCCAATGCCTCGATTTGGGCGAGAACCTGGCGCCTCACCGGATGGCGGTGGTTGCCTACGAGAATCAGTTCGAACTCACCCGGCCGCTCTTCCGGCAGCAAGCCAATGAGCTTCGGTCGCTGGCTCACGAATCGGCGCAGCGCTTGCAGTTCGAAAAGCTTGCTGAACGCACGCTCTGCACTGCCTTCGACGCCGCGCTGACTCTCAGTCAGTTGCATGAAGTAGCAGGCCAGGTTCTGGCCGAGGAAGTCGACACGCAGCGGTTGGCTGCTGTCGACAATGTTCAGTGGACGGTTGAACCGGGGCACGAGGTGCTCTGTGCGCGGATTTCCCTTCACCTGCTGCCTGACACGGCGCACGATGTTTGAAGCTCTCTGCTGGGCGGGCAGCGAATAGGCCGTCATCAGTTGGTGCAGCGCGCTCTGCTCCTGAAGGAGGAAGGCGGCGGCGGCGTCGACAGTCTGAGCCGTGAATGCGTCTTCGCGCGCGAGTTCGGCGGTCTCAAAAGGAGGCACCCAGGGCTTTGGATCCATCGACGTCCAATGCTCGGCCAAGGATCTGCACATGGCCTGTGCCAGTGTGGCCAATGCGACACCCGCCCCGCCGAAAGCGCGCTCAGCCTTTTCGGAATCGAGCGCCGTCCGAACGTGGACCGAGCCGTCGACGAGTTGCAGCACGACACCGGCGGTGAGCTTTTCGCTCGACACCAGCCCGGGACTGAACTGGATGAGCGCCCTGCGGCCGCTCACTCGCCCGGGTTCGGCAAGTTCAATTGAGGATGTCCCAGGCGATTGCACAGTAGTGAGTGAGTGATGAGAAGTCGGTTTTGAACGAAGTTCAGCAACTGGGTTCGTTCGCGCTTTGTGTGCCACCGCCGCACACCGGTCGCCGCGATCGCTTCCTCAAGGTCGAGGGCGAGCGTGTTGTCGTTGAGCCACCGCTGTACGCGCTTCAGGTGATCCGCGCGGTCGGCCAGTGGGAAAGCGGACTCGATCAGCTTGGCCAAGACGTTCGGAAACGCCTGCTGCTGAAGCGACTTCAGGGAAGACACCTCGGCCGCCTTGCCGCCCAGGGCCTGGGCGTGATCGATCAGCCAGAGGTTCTGAGCCGCGAAGACGATGTTCCCCAGGTTCCGGTCTGGGTTGGCCATCCACTCGTCGAATGCTGTGGTCGGCAGCAACTGCCGCCACGTCATGACAAGGCGCAGGGCGTGCTCGCTGTCTTCGCGCAAGAGTTGGGCACAGCTTTCGCCACCGACCGAGGCGCTGGCGAAAGCCAACGTCATTTCCGCTGCACGGTCGATCAGCCGCGATGTGGGCAGATCGCCCCTTCCAACCTTGACGATCAACGGCTCGGGGACGGGCAGGCCGATTGCGCGGCCGATCACCGCACACACCAACTCCGCAACGATGTGCCTCGCCGTTCCGATTCGCAGGTACAGAGGGACATCGTTATCGGGCCCCGACTCGCTGTACGCCGTTCCAACCCAGAGTTCGTCACCGCGTCGGCTGGCGTTTCGTCGCTTGACGCGAATCGCACCCTGATTCAGACGAAGCACCCGCAC
>CAYSKY010000650.1:0-2466 GCA_964431425.1 uncultured Burkholderiales bacterium | reverse complement strand
GCCACCGTCGCACGCTCGGCCGGTTTGTCGCCGATGCGCGGGTTGGTTTCCTCGCCCTCGTCATCCGGGTACACCAGCATGGCAGTCACTTTGCCCTGCTCGTTCTTGACGAACTTGTAGCGCGAGTACGAGAAGTTGGGCAGGAAGAACTCGGTCTCGGAATAGGGCTGCATGTTCACCCGCGTGCTGCCGCGTTGCAGCACCAGGCCGTCGCCCACCCGCGTGACGACACGGTTGGATTTGTCGTCGATCCTGTAAACGCCCTCGTATTGTTCCAGCACTTTGGGATCGAGCTTGATGGCCTTGAGCTCCGGGAACGGCTTGCCGATGGCAATGGCCGCGATCCGTTCGGCCAGGTGGGTCGGGCTGGCGTCGCGGCCGATGGCGTTGATCATCACCGCCACATACACCTTGTCCTGCGGCAGGCGCATGGCAAACGTCAGAAATCCGTTGATGCCACCGCTGTGGTCGATGCTCTCGCGACCGCGGAACGTCCGAACGCGCCAGCCGCTGGCATAGCTCGACTTCTGGCCGTTGTTGAACGTGAAGGGGGTGAAGGCGCGCTTCCACGATGCGGGCTTCAGCAATTTGCCCTCGCTGATGGCAGCGTCCCAGCGCGCCATGTCATCCACGTTCGAGACCAGCGATCCAGCGGCGTAAGGCTGGGTCATTGAAACCGGTGGCGCCACCTCATAGCCGGCTTTGCCGCGCGAATAGCCTTCGATGCGCCTGGCACCACGTTCGTGGCCCTCATAGGCGGTGTTGTTCATGCCCAGCGGCACGAAAATATTTTTGGCCACGAAGTCGGCATAGGCCATGCCGGACGCCTTTTCGATGATGGCACCCAGCAGGAAATAGCCCGAGTTGCTGTACGCGAAGCGCTCGCCCGGTGCGAACTGCAGTGGCTCATTGCGGAACGTGTCGATCATCTGCGCCACGCTCTGGTCGGCCGCCATGCCGGCGCCGTACTTCGGGCTGTCGGTGTAGTTGGGGATGCCCGAGGTGTGTGTGAGCAGGTGTTCGATGGTGATGGTCTTGCCCTTGTCGGGGAAGTCCGGCAGATGTTTGCGGATGTCATCGCGGATATCGAGCCGCCCTTGTTCGGCGAGCATGAATATCGATACGGCCGTGAACTGCTTGGTGAGTGAACCGATGCGCAGCACCATCTGCGGCTGCATGGCGGTCTTGTTGGCAATATTGGCCGCCCCATATCCCTTGCGCAGGATGGTCTTGCCATCCTTCACCACGATGACAGTGGCGCCGGGCTCATCGGACTTGAACTGCGGGGCGAGCGCCGCATCGATGGCGGTGGCCATGTCGGTGGCGGCGCGTGTGACCGGCTCGCTGCTGATGGCGGCAGAAGCCGCGCTGACACAGGACGGCAGCGCCATGAACAGCAGCGCGAGGCCGGCGACCCGCAATTGGCGCGAGGCGACGGCACCTGATGCCGGCAGCGTGCGAAGTGATGTCATGGCGAAACTCCCCGAATTTGTGTGATGGCGGATTCTAGGGCCTGCGCACGGCGGCGTGGTGTCCGGCGCGACTGATCGCAGATTCCGTGGAATGAAATGCTGGAAAGCGCCGGGTTGGCACCGGGAAGGCGTGTGCCGCGGGCTCAGACGTCCTCGTCCAGCACGGTGTGTTCCGCCATGCGCCTGCGCTGTTGCGACAGTTGCCAGCCCCGACAGCAGCACCACCATTGCTCCCAGCTTGTGAATCAGCCAGCCGACGCCCTGCGGCCGAATCGGGAAGTTGAATGCACCGACTGAAGCGCGGTCGATTCGACAAGACGTGACCTGCCACGCGTTGAGGAGGTTAATGGATAACAGGAAATGACCATTGTCTGTTATTGTCGGGCCAAACCTTGAAATCGCCGCGGACACCGAAACCATGTTCTGTCGGGCCAAACGCGCAATTCCTTCCCACGAGGTGCTTCAATGTTTCCTGGTTACCAAATCCTGCGGCGCCTGAAGAACAAATATCCCGCCCTTCGATGGCTGCAGGCTCGAAGCGTGCAGGCGGCAAGATCGTTGCGTGAAGACGAAGAGAATTATCAGGTACGAATGACGCAGGAAACACGAGCGTACAAGGATGTCGAAGACATCAGCATCCTGCCGCAGATTTGCCACTACTGGGCACATACATACGTGCGGCCGTTGCTCGAGGAATATGGCGTTTCCCATCCCGACCAATTCTTCGCCAAGTTCCTGCGTGTCAGCGCGGAGCGATGCCAGGATGATGCCCCGACCTTTCTGAGCATCGGTGCGGGCAACTGCGATGCGGAAGTCCGGATTGCCAAGTTAATGAAGGAGGCCGGACTCTCGCGATTTGTCATCGATTGCCTGGACATGAATCCACACACTCTCCAACGCGGCAGGGAACTGGCCGAACGTGAAGGGTTAGGCGATCACCTCGCCTTCGTGGAAGGTGATTGCGTGGGCGGCGGCTGCGGCATCGCCCTGGCGT
>CAYSKY010000649.1:0-2474 GCA_964431425.1 uncultured Burkholderiales bacterium | reverse complement strand
CCAACAACGAAACCCTGCTCAACGACCCGTTCTACGTCGGCCAGCGCCAGCACCGCGTTACCGGCAAGGCCTACGACGAACTGGTGGAAGAATTCATCGACGCCGCGCGCTCGGTGTTCCCGGGCGTCATCATCCAGTTCGAGGATTTTGCCAATCACAACGCCTTCCGCCTGCTGAACAAGTATCGCGACAAGATCTGCACGTTCAACGATGACATCCAGGGCACCGCCGCCGTGGCGCTGGCCGGCGTGTTCTCGGCGCTGCGCATCAAGGGCACCAAACTGGCCGACGAACGCGTGCTGTTCCTGGGCGCCGGTGAAGCCGCCACCGGTATTGCCGACCTGATTGTGTCTGCCATGGTCGCGGAAGGCCTGTCGGTGGAAGACGCCCGCAAACATTGCTGGCTGGTTGACTCCAAGGGGCTGGTGGTGAAAAGCCGCACCGATCTCGTCGACCACAAGTTGCACTACGCGCACGAGCACGCCCCGGTCAGCGATTTCCTCACCGCCATCAAGGACCTCAAGCCCACCGCCATCATCGGCGTGGCCGCGGTCGGCGGCACCTTCAATCCGGAAGTGCTGGCTGAAATGGCACGCCTCAACACCCAGCCCATCATCTTCGCGCTCTCCAACCCGACCTCCAAGGCCGAGTGCACCGCCGAACAGGCCTACGTGGGAACCGGTGGCCGTGCGCTGTTTGCCTGCGGCAGCCCGTTCGACCCGGTGAAGCTCGACGGCAAGACCTTCGTGCCGCGCCAGGGAAACAACTCCTACATCTTCCCGGGAGTGGGGCTGGGCGCCATCGCCAGCCAGACCACGCGCATCACCGATGCCATGTTCATGGCCGCTGCCAAAACGCTGGCGCAACTCGTCACCGAAGAAGACATCGCGCAGGGCAGTCTGTTCCCTGCGCTGGGTCGCATCCGCGAGGTATCGGCGCACATCGGCGTGGCAGTGGCCGAAAGCGCCTATGCCAACGGTACCGCCGGCAAGCCGCGGCCGGTGAACGTGCTGGAGGACGTGAAGACCCAGATGTACAACCCGCGCTACCAAAGCTACGTCTGACCCGGGGTTCGTTGACACTCGCGGGCGCATGCCTCGCCGCTCTGTCGGCGAGGCACTTCTCCCTTTCCTGAAGGCAGATGGAGAGGGATTTTCGAGCGGTTGCGCCTTGGTAGTCACCGAAAATCTCCCTCCCCAGTTGCAGGACGCGCATTCCGCTGCATCGGAATGCCGTTCGGCGGGCGCGAAGCATGCTTCGCGAAATCCCCGGCTCACCCTCTTTGGAAAAGTGGGAAGCACGTTGCTCAGGGCACGGCTCTCGGTCCCGACGGCAATTCAGCAGGCTTTTTGCGTTCTTTCTGACGGCGGCTGACTGTGCCAACTCGGTTACAATCGGCCGAGCCTTTTTCCCACGAGCGCATGAGCAGCACAACCGAAATTTTCAGTCCGCTGGCGAGCGTGGTGTATTTGTGCGTCCCGGCGATGAAAGACAAGCCGGTGGCAGAGCAGGCACAACGTCGTGCCGCGCTGGAGAAAGCCATCTCGCGCGCCTGCGACCCGCTGCTGGAGTCCGAACGGCTGGTACTGGACGCCCCCACCGGCATGCTGCTGGTGGTGCTGGGCAATCCGCACGCCGCCCTCACGGCCGCGCAGCGCGCATTGGCGGCCGACGGTGAACATTTTTTTGGTGCATCGATCAATCACGGCCCGGTGATGGCCGCCACCGGCAGCGGCCGTGCGGCGCGCCTGGTCGGTGACGGCATTGATGCGGTCCTGAGTTTTGGCGCGCAGGCGCCAGCCGGCGGCCTGCTCATTTCACGGGCCTACTTTGACACCCTGCTGCGGGCGGCCCCGGATGCGGCCGCCACCTTCTTTGCCATCGACACTTACACCGACGAACAGGTGCGCTCGCACGAGCTGTACGCGCAGAATGCCGCGGAGCAGCGAGCCGCCGGGCGTCGCCTGTGGCTGGTGACGGCGCTGGCCTGTACCGCCATCATCGCCGGTGGCGTCGCTGCACGCTCGGTGGTGCAGAGCCTCGCGGCAGCGCGCCAGCCGGCGTTGCTGGAGTTCGACATCAAACCGCAGGGCGAGGTGCTTGTCGATGGTGCACCCAAAGGTAAATCGCCGCCGCTGTCGCAACTGCAGGTGGCGCCCGGACCGCACCGCATCGAGGTACGCAATGGCAAATATCCGCCGCTGGTGTCGGACGTGGAACTGGCGCCTGGTGAGCAGATGCAAATCCGCCACACCTTCACCGCGCCCAAACCACCAAAGCCGCGCACGCTGATCGAGCGCCTCAAGTTCTGGCAATGAACACCGCCCACCATCCCCCACTGACCCAACTGAGCCAGCTCGGCCGCTACCGGCTGCTGGACGTGCTCGGCCGCGGCGCCATGGGCGTGGTTTACCGCGCGGAAGACCCGTCGCTCGGCCGCGTGGTGGCCGTGAAGGCGGTGCAACTGACCTCGG
>CAYSKY010000648.1:0-2474 GCA_964431425.1 uncultured Burkholderiales bacterium | reverse complement strand
GTTACGGCCTGATGCGCCGGTGACAAATCCGCGTGCCGCCAACTGCCTGACCTGCGGCATCAGCGGAATCTGGTCAAAGTTGAGCGTCGCACCGACCTTGGATCCGCGACAGATCTCCAGCAGGTGCCCGGCGAGGCCGAAACCGGTCACATCGGTGAGTGCATGCACGTCCTCAAGCTGCCCGAGCTTGATCCCCGGCGTATTCAGTCGTGTTGTTGCGGCAATCATTGCGCTGTAGCCATCCATATCCAGTTGTTCCTTCTTGAGGGCCGCCGACAGTACGCCAACGCCGAGCGGCTTGCCGAGGATCAACTTGTCACCCGGGCGGGCGCCGGCATTGCGCTTGATCTTGCGAGGGTCAACCAAGCCGATTGCGACCAGGCCATAAATAGGCTCGACCGAGTCGATGGTGTGGCCGCCAGCAATGGGAATTCCCGCTGCCCGGCACACGTGATCACCGCCGTCCAGAATCCGCCGGATGGTTTCCAGCGGCAGCGTGTTCACCGGCATGCCCACCAGTGCCAACGCGAACAATGGCGTTCCGCCCATGGCATATACATCCGAGATCGCGTTGGTGGCAGCGATACGGCCGAAATCGAAGGGATCGTCGACGATCGGCATGAAAAAGTCAGTCGTGGCGACGATGGCCTGGGTGTCGTTGATCTGGTAAACGGCGGCGTCGTCGGAAGTTTCAATCCCCACCAGCAGTTGCTTGGGAAGAATCGGGTTGTCAGCTTTGGAAATAATTTGCTGGAGCACGGCGGGAGCGATCTTGCAGCCGCAACCGCCGCCATGCGAAAGGGACGTCAGCCGTGGAATAGTGCGGTCGTTCTCGGTGGGGGCGTTCATTTGCTGCTCCGGAGTGCGGGGTGATCGAGAAGATGTCAGTCCCGATTCTACGCGACCGGATCCGGGTCGGATTCTTGAATCGGTGTCAGAGGCGGCCTTTCAACATCGCATTTACCAGGTTCCTGAGCGAATCCTGCTCGCGTTGCGGACTGAACAGCAGGGCGCGTTTCTCGCACGCAGCGGCCAGTGTGGCGAGAAACTTCTGATCATTCTGGCAACGCTGCAGCAGCGCGAACAGGGTCTCCGAATCCCGGACCGGGAAATAGCCCGGATAGTCCCGCCCGAGCATGCCGATGTTCCCCCACATTTGCGATGCCAGCACCGGCGTGCCGCATGTGACCGCCTCGGCAATGACGTTCGCGCCGCCCTCCATGATGGATGGGTGAATCAGCAGGTCGGCGCGTTTGATCGCTACGCGGGCAAGTCCATGTGGGAGGCTCCCGCACCAGCGGTAATGCGGATAGGCGGCGGCAAGCTTCGTTGCTGCACGCGCGAGCGCCGGATCCAATCCGTCGCCGATATGCAATAAATCGAATGGCGAATTCCTGCCGCATCGCTTCACGAGTTCAAAGATGGTCTCCGGCGATTTCTCTTGGCGCAGGTGTCCGACCACCGTGCACTGCAGGTGTTGGTGCTGCTTCTGTGAAGGTTTGAGAATTCTTGCCGACTGATAGATTACGCAGGCCTTTTTTCGGGCCGCCGCGGGAAGTTGGTGAAGGGCCTCATCTTGTAGCACCACGATGCGGTCAGCGGTGGTTACCGCATCCTGCGCTTCGCGATTGATGGGGAGGTCCCGATAGAGGTCGGTGCCGGTCATGACCAGCAAGACTGGTAGTTTGGGTTGCAATGTCCGTAGGGAATGAATCAGCCCGGCGCTCTTGCGTGCATGCAGTGCAATCAGCAGATCCAAACTGTCGATGTTGATCCGACCGGCGGTATCTGCATTCTGTACAATCGTGTTGAAGCGCTTGCCAAGCAAAAATTTCCAACGCTGCGCAGTGCGCCAGTTACCGTTGTTGGCGGCTGCATCAGCGGGCGTGGCAATGATGATTCGAGGGGTGGGCATTGGCATCTGCAGGTGCAACCGAAAGTATTCAGCGCATGGATTTCCCGGTTGAAATCGCCGCGCTTGAGGAAGCACTGGTGTCTGCTAGGAAGTATACGATGGCGATTTATTGTGGGCTTCCCGACAGCTACTGGGTGCCGGCCACTTTTCCTTACCTGCAGATCGTCAATCCACCGCTTTGGGAACTGGCCCACATTGCCTGGTTTGCCGAGTATTTCTGCCTCCGCTGGCGCAATGAAGCCGGTGAGGAGTGCCCGCCTTGCCTCCTGGAGCGAGGTGACGAACTCTTCGATTCTGCAAGGGTTGCGCACCCAAGCCGCTGGACGAATGACTATCCGACGCGTGAACGAATTTTGTGGTACCTGGACGAGTCTCTGCATTCGGTGCAGCAGGCCCTGCGTACCAGTGGCCCGTCACAGCGATACTTCTTTCGATTGGCCCTCGCGCACGAAATCATGCACGGCGAAGCGCTCGTAATGACGCTGGTGACTCTCGATCAGCCGGTCCCGGAGTGCGTCGCCTCGCGACAGGCACTTTCCGGTCCCCGTCGTCTGCTGGC
>CAYSKY010000647.1:0-2475 GCA_964431425.1 uncultured Burkholderiales bacterium | reverse complement strand
ATGAACTGCGGCAACCTTGCGCCCGTCCTAGAGGCAATCAAGAAGCGCCACCCCAAGGTGCGAATCATCATTTGTGCCGATGATGACGCCAAGACGGAACGCGAGCGGGGAATCAATCCGGGCATACAGGCCGCACAAGAGGCCGCCAAGCGCTTCAACTGCGAATGGCTCAAGCCGCAGGGTTTGCCGGACGGTGGAACCGATTTCAATGATTTGGCGGTGGCGCATGGCGCGGAGATAGTGAAAGCGCAGCTCGAAGAGGTCCTTAAGGGCAGTCCTTCAAATCACCACGCGAACGCACCAGACGCGCGGGAAAAGTGGCCTGATCCCATCTTGCCTGGTCCTGTACAAGCGCCAGAGATTCAAGCGGACCTATTGCCCGGTTGGTTAGGGGAAATGGCGGGCGCGGTAGCAACATCGTCGCAGACACCCCCAGCGATGGCGGTCATGATGGTGCTTGGTGTTGTTGCAGCGGCGGCGCAGCGGCGCGTTGAAGTGTTCCCGTGGGGCGATGATGACTACTCCGAACCGCTAGCACTTTGGACGATTGTCGCGATGCCAAGCGCGAGCCGGAAATCTGCGGTGTTTGGGGCGTTGCTAGAGGTGTTCATCGCATGGGAGAAAAGCGAAGCGGACCGCAAGAGGGCAGAGATTAATCGGGTGTTCGCGGCGCGTGAGGTCATTACCAAGCGAATCGAGCAACTCAAGATCACGGCGAGCAAGACCGATGATCCGCAAGAGCGGGCACGCTTGCAAGAGGACATTGCAAGGGAAAAGGACAACCAACCTGCGGAGGTATTTGCCCCAAGAATATTCACGGGCGATGTGACTTCGGAACGCTTGCAACAGTTGATGGCGGAACAAGGCGAGCGCGCGGCCATCATTTCAGATGAGGCGGGCATTTTTCAGAACATTGCCGGCATGTACTCGAAGGGAAATTCCAATATGGAAATCCACCTCAAAGGGCATGCCGGTACGAGTGTGCGGGTAGACCGGGCGGGACGGACGGCGCACCTGGACAAGCCAGCTCTGAGCATGGCGCTGGCGATTCAACCCGGCATCCTGAAGGACACCGGCCGAATCAAAGGCTTTCGCGATTCAGGGTTGCTGGCGCGATTTCTTTACGCGGTGCCGCGTTCAAACGTTGGCACGCGCGACGTGCGCGCACGCAACCCGATACCGGCCGCAGTTGCCGCCAAATGGAATGACGGTATCAAGGCGCTGCTATCTGACCTGGTGTTGCCCATCGGCAAGCCAAAGCGAATTGTCTTCGAGCAGGACGCGCGGGAGGTCTGGCTTGAACTGTCCGCAGAGATTGAAGCGCAACAAGGCGAAGGCGGGCGCTATGCCCATATGAGCGATTGGACCGGCAAACTTGCTGGGGCAGCCGCACGCATCGCGGCATTGTTTGAGGTTGCAATGAATGGCCTGGACGCGGGCGTGGTCAAGCGTGAAAACGTAGAGCGGGCGGTGAAGCTGGCACGCTTGCTAATCCCCCACGCAGAGGCCGCCTTTAGGCTCATGGGGGCACCAGACGAAGAGACGGATGCACTGATTCTTCTGGATTGGATCAAGCGAAACGAATTGCAGACCTTCACGCGGCGGGAAGCGCAGAAGTCCAACGAATCGACATTCCGGCAAGTAGACCGCTTGAAGGCCGCCATGAAGCCTTTGCAGGATTGGGGAGTGTTATCGCCAGAAAGAACCGTCAAAGCAGCGCGCGGCGCACCCTCCTACTACTACGAAGTCAATCCAAAGATATTTGTCGATAAATCGAATAAGTCGCAGTAAATGAAGTTAGGGATTCTTCTCTCTGAGATTCACCAGACAGACGTACCAACGCCGCAATTCTCAAAAGACCGTAGACAAATAGACAGAATTCACCCGAGCCATTCTGTCTATTTGTCTATCAGTCGGGCGCTTGTACGCGGGGCGCTGGAGCTTCTTAGGGTCCTCCCTGGTGCTTTCACTTGCGGCGCGAAAGACCGCGACGTTTGCCTAGGTGCAGCGTTGCATGCTTACGCAACAGTTGACTAAACAACACGCAACGCAACACGCCAAGAATTCACGGGTCCTTCCTGGGGTTGTCTGTATACGGCGCACAAACACCCCGTTTTGTTTCTAGCTGGTGAGCGCCACCGGACTTAATTGGTGGGAGTGGAGATTGCGCTAACATGGCTTGGGGCTTGGCGACACGGTGAATCTCTCGGCCGTAGCACGTCGCAAGACGGTGCGCGATGTGGGGGAAATGAGAGTCCCCACCCAAGCCCCACTACAGAAGCCTACCGCGCGCCGCTAGCGCTAGCGCGGAGCCTTCTTCATGGCCTCTGTGATGCGTACCGTTTCAACACTGACCGTTGTCACGCGGGCAAGGAGGTCGATTACTTGCTCTTTGTAGTCGGCAAAGCGATAGGTGTTGAATTTCTCGCGAATGGTGGGGTCCTTCGGCTTTGTCTCTTTGTACTGGTCGAGAAC
>CAYSKY010000646.1:0-2482 GCA_964431425.1 uncultured Burkholderiales bacterium | reverse complement strand
GGCTTGGCATGGATTCCGGCGGTGATCCGGGAAAGGCTGGGCTTGGGTCAAGTGCAGGCCTATTTAAGAACGGAATTGCAATGATTCAAGGCGTCGAACCCGCAAACTGGTTTGGTGCCATCGAATTCCCATGTATGGCGTCAGCGATGGCTTGGATATACTCGGCCGCCGGAACAAAGTTCTGTGAAAGGTACGAAACCGTATTTGTGGCGGCAACGCACGCTTAGTCAGCGGTCATCTTAAAGCAGGGACTCGAGGGGATTCCATGGCAAGTCGCTTCCTGATTTACGCGAAGGTCACCGACCGTCAATATTCTAAGCAGTTCTATATTGAAAGCATAACGAAGATCGCATCGGCCATACGCGACCTAGGCTCAAACGCTCCCGAGGTGGCAATGCAATGCTCCCTTTCGAGTCCTCTTGATGTAAGCGGAACAACAAATGAAGTCCAGCGAGTCTTGACCGTTAACCCCTTCTACATTTCGACTCCCGCGTTTCAAAATGCGATTGACATCGTCGACCCGATAAAGGTGGAACCCGTAGGTTACTTCGAGTTGGGCACGGCAACTGCACTTCGAGAGTTCATAAAGAAGGTCACGAAAAGTCGAGCCGATCAAGCGCTAGATGAAAACGACTGCTTGGTAATTTGGGGGCACGGAAGTGGAAGGAGTGTGCTAAACGTGCCCGTCGTGTTTAGTGAGGCTGAGACGCTTTCCGGCGTTTCTGATCGTCAGTTTGGCGGCCAAGTTAGATTCAAACGTGATCTTCTGCAAGACGGTCATTTACAACCGCAGGAAATTGCAATGGCGCTTGCGGGCCACAGGGTAGGTACCGTAGCAATAAATAGTTGCTACGGGGGCACAATAGAGTTTGCATATGAACTTAGGAATGTGGCGCGTCGATTGATTGCCTCACCCAAAACCGTATACGCGCAGGAGTGGGACTATTACAAGTGGCTACGTTCGGCTTTTGGTCATGGGCAGACCGCGTCGTTTGAATCGATGACGAGCACCTTTATGTTGGAGGGCACAAACGTCGCAGTGAGCGATGCGGTAATTGCGGCGATTGATCTAGAAAAAATAGAGTTGGTGGCGGATTCTCTCAGCGAGTTCTGCAAGGCGTCGAAGTTGCTGTCAGCTTCGGACCTTTCTGAGATGAAAAGGGCAAGAGAGCGTTGCGCGAGTTGGTACATTTCTGCTACGGACCTGAATTCAGTAGACCTAAATCAGTACATGTTCGAGGTTAGAAGAGCCAAGTTATTGGAAGGACCCGCTAGAAACGTAATGTCTGCGATAGCTGTTGCAGTCAAAACGCACGTCGCCTTTTCTAGAAAATATGCGGAGACGATTCGTGGTCTCTCGATCCTATTCCCGGCCGATGATAGCGAGCCCAATAGCGTTTACTTTGCGCAGAGGGGTTTGAAATTTGGCACGTTCGCTTCGAATACGGGCTGGA
The DNA here is from genome assembly GCA_964431425.1 of uncultured Burkholderiales bacterium. Classification (GTDB taxonomy): domain Bacteria; phylum Pseudomonadota; class Gammaproteobacteria; order Burkholderiales; family Usitatibacteraceae; genus UKL13-2. The sequence continues at coordinate 1,028 of CAYSKY010000646.1, read as the reverse complement.
AAGAATTCTTGATTGCTTTGAGCAATACTTGACTCCGTGATAACGGTGGCGGCGCGCTCACTTCGCAGCCTGTACTTTTGGGCCATCGGCGCCCTCGTATTCCTTTCAATTGCTATCGTTGTTGGGATGGATGCAGCAACCGTTCATCAGCAGGTTGTTGCGCGGCAAAGGGCCGAGCAGGCGTCGCGGCTGCGTGAGGCCTATACGCTCGCAAACAATAGGATTGAGCGCATACAAGCAATTACATCAGAAGGGTTTTCTCTGTTCGCAGCGCAGGCGATTGCAGGGACCCCAGGCCAACTGACGGAGTTGCATCGGCTCTTGAAGCTTTTGCCAGAAGTGCTCTCGATTGGCATTCTAAACTTGGAAAGTGGAAGGCTAGTCAGCGTGTCCCGCGCTGAGCTTGGAAATATCGACTCAGAAAGCGTGCCTCAGTTTTTAGGGGAGACGATTCAACAATCTGCGGATTGGCGATACTCTCCCATTGGCGTTGTAGATGGCGTAGGGCCCACTCTTACCATGTGCTTTTGCAAAGCCTCGAGCCGAGTACGGGGCTTGATCAGAGTTGACCTAAAATTCCTATCGGAAGTAGTTAATCCGGTCCGAACCGGGGAAATGGAATCAATATACGTCGTCGGCAACGATAGTCGGATCCTCGCACACACTGATCATTCCATAACTCTGCGCGGTATGCGCGCGTCTTTCCTAGATGCTACCGGAGCGCAAAATATTGGCTCAACGTTTTCTTCAATCCAGTCTTTCCGTGGGAGGGGTCTGGTCAATTCGGATGCTTTTCTAGCCGTTGTGAGGGTGCACGGAACCGAGTGGTTGTTAGTATCTGAAAGATCCGCGGATTCAGTACTTTCTCCGGTTTGGATTATTTTGATCCGCAGTTTTTGGTATTTAGTCGTAATGTTGATCCTGCTTTACTGGCTGATTTCATTGCTTGCCAAACGGCTTGTCCTTCCGATAGCAAACATAGACAAATTGAGCAAGAGAATTGCCGATGGTGACTTTAGCGTTCGGAT
>CAYSKY010000645.1:0-2483 GCA_964431425.1 uncultured Burkholderiales bacterium | reverse complement strand
GCTCTATACCGACCCGCAACTGCGGGCTGCATTTCTCGCTTCACCGGAACAGGTCGCGCGCGACGCGGGCCTCTGCGCCGCCGATGTGGCAGCGCTGCAAAACATTGACCGCGCCGGGTTGATGATGGCGGCCGATAGTTATGCGTGGAAGCGGCGGCAGCATCGGAAAGCAAGACCTTCCATGGCGGCGGCGCTGCTGGGCTGGTTTCGCAAATAGGCCAAACCCTAGCGCTGGCGCGCCTCTCCAGCCATTTTTGGCCTGCAAGCCGCGCCATTGCTGGACTTTGGCAATCCGGTGGACGCTAGTACTCCGCCCCACCCGAGAAATTGTTGCCGCCCCCGTAATTGCCGAAGTTGCGCGTCGGCTGCGGCGGGATGGCGGCGGCGGAGTCGTACTGCACCACCACGTTGTCTTCGGTCAGCCAGGCATGCAGTTCCTGCATCAGCGGCTCTGAGATTCGCACACGCCATTTGTCCGGCAACGGTACATCGGCCACGGCTGTACCGTTGTTGTAATGGATCATCACCGAGCAACCGCCGCTGGCATCGCCCACCAGGTGCGGCGTGAGCGTGCGCTTGAGTCTGTCGCTGTCGGCCTGGCCGTTCATGAACAGTTCCAGCTTGCGTGCATACATGCGCCGCGCGGTATCGATATCGTAAATGTCCTCGGCGGTGACGCGATTGCCACCGGAGAAATCGTCATACGACACCTTGCCGCGCACGATCAGCAGGTGGTCGTCCACCAGCAGGTTGCGGCGCTTGTCGAACACCTCGGCATAGGCCAGCACTTCGATCTTGGCGGTGCCGTCGTCCAGCGACAGCACGCACATCTTGCCGCGCCGGCCGTTGCGCACCCGTTGTTCGCCCAGCACACCCGCCAGCAGCGTGACGGTATTGGGCTGGATGTCTTTCAACTCGGTGCGAGCAAACTGCCGCACTTCGGCCGCGTAGCTGGTGAAGGGGTGTCCCGACAGATAAAAGCCCAGCGCCTGCTTTTCCTGGATGAGGCGGTCGCGCTCGCTCCAGGCCGGCACATTGACCAGCGTGAGCACCCCGCCGGCTTCATGCGTGGCTTCGCCGAACAGGCTGACCTGCTGCTTGTCGCGCTCGGCCTTGTCGGCCAGTTCGATCGCCTGTGGCAATGACATCAGCAGTGATGCACGGTTGGCTTCAATGTTGTCAAACGCGCCGGCCTTGATGAGCGCTTCCATGGCGCGACGGTTCACCGAATGCCGGTCCACGCGCTTCACAAAATCCAGCAGGTCCTTGAAGGGCCCGCCGGCGTCGCGCGCATTGGTGATGCTGTCGATGGCGCCGCGCCCTGTGCCCTTCACAGCACCCAGGCCATAGCGCACGGTCTTGTCGTCCAGCGGCTGAAAGCGGTAGGTGCCGGTGTTGATGTCGGGGGCGAGTATGGTGAGCTTGTTGAGCTTCGCGTCCTCGAACAGTAACTGCACCTTGTCGGTGAAATCCATCACGCCCGACAAGTTGGCCGCCATGAATTCGGCCGGGTAATGCGCCTTCAGATACGCGGTGTGATACGCCACCAGCGAGTACGCGGCCGAGTGCGATTTGTTGAAGCCGTAGCCCGCGAACTTTTCCATGAAGTCGAACAGCTCGGTGGCTACCTTGGCGGCGATGCCGTTCTTCTGCGCGCCCTCACTGAAGATGCTGCGGTGCTTGGCCATCTCCTCGGGCTTCTTCTTGCCCATGGCGCGGCGCAGCAGGTCGGCACCGCCCAGCGAGTAGCCGCCGATGACCTGCGCGATCTGCATCACCTGCTCCTGATAGACCATGATGCCGCAGGTCGGCGAGAGGATGGGCTCGATGCGCGGGTCGGCGAACACCACTTTCTCGGCGCCGGTCTTGCGCTTCAGGTAATCCGGGATCAGGTCCATCGGGCCCGGACGGTACAGCGCATTCAGCGCGGTGAGGTCTTCCACCGAGCCGGGCTTGGCACGCATGATGAGATCGCGCATGCCGCGACTTTCAAACTGGAAAATCGCACCGGTGTTGCCCGATGAAAAAATCTTGTAGGCCTTGGGATCATCCAGCGGCACGTGCAGGATATCGAAATTGGCGAAAGGCCCACCGTCGGGCTGGTTGCCGGGACGTGCGCGGATCAGCCGCACCGCTTCTTCGACGATGGTGAGTGTGGTGAGGCCGAGAAAGTCGAACTTCACGAGGCCCACGGCCTCCACGTCGTCCTTGTCGTATTGGCTGACAAACGAGGCCGAACCATCGGCCACGTACAGCGGCGTGAAATCGGTCAAGGGGCCTGGCGCAATCAGCACGCCGCCGGCATGCATACCCACGTTGCGGGTGATGCCCTCGAGCTTCAGCGCCAGCTCCATCAGTTGGGCCACTTCCTCCTCGGCCTTCATTTTTTCGCTGAACTGCGGCTCGGCCTTGATGGCGTCTTTCAGCGTGATGCCCAACTGGTTCGGGATCAGCTTGGCGATGGAATCGACGTAGTTGTAGCC
>CAYSKY010000644.1:0-2487 GCA_964431425.1 uncultured Burkholderiales bacterium | reverse complement strand
ACATACTCGCTGATAAAGAACAAAGGACAAAGCTCGGGTGAGATTGAGCAGGACCGCATGCAAGCCGGGCTTGCTTACCGTGAGACGGATTCTGATCGCCTGAACGCCCTTGGCAGGATTGAACATCGCAGCGAGGCGGACTCCACACAGCAAGGCATTGAACTCAAGCGCACCGTTGACTTGATTTCCATACATGCAAACTGGCAACCACGACGTCCCTTTACGTTCAGCGGGCGCTATGCGGCCAAGTGGACGGAGGACAAGTCCAACGGCGTCAAATCGCGAAGCAACGCACAGCTTGTTTCAGGTCGCGTAACCTGGGATGTCGCGCCGCGCTGGGATTTGTCGCTGGTCACGAGCGTACTGGTGGGACGTGGCTTCAAGTCACGTCAGTACGGCATCGGGCTGGAAGCGGGCTACATGCTGATCGACAACCTGTGGGTATCGGCCGGCTACAACGTTTTCGGGTACCGCGAAGAAGATCTGGCGACAGGGGAATACACAAACAAGGGTTTCTTTGTGCGCTTGCGTTACAAGTTTGATGAAGAGCTGTTTTCCACGGCAAGTACCGGCAAAGGCCAGAACCTGCCGCCAAAAGCATCAAGCAATCCGGAGTCCGCCAGTGCGGCCGGCGGCAGTGCCTTGACGACGGGGAGGGAATGATCGTGAGAGCACGCAGCGTCGAAGCCCGCGAACCAATGGAAATCTGGGCCCGCGCAAATCGACTTGGCCTGACGTCATGTTTGGTTGCGATGCACCGTGCGATCCGTGTCGCGTCGAAGATTCTGGGGGCAATTGTTCTCCTCATGTTGTTCGCGCCGGACGCGTTCTCCCAGGTAACCCGGCCTTTCACGATTCGTTATTCGACCAATGACAACGGCGACATCAAGTTGATTGGCAACGGGTCAATGACTTGCGGTTTGCTGCCACTGGCGGGCAATTGCCTGACGGCATCGGGAGGGGTGGATCCGGGAGGCGGTGCGGTAAACAACAATAACTACAACATGCGCAACGTCAACATTACGGGCAGCGCGACCACCTTCAACTCGACGCAGGCAACCTTGACGATGCCCGCCGGTTCCACGGTCAAGTTTGCGGGGTTGTACTGGTCGGCGACTTCAGCGAACGCACAGCGTGGGCAGGTATTGTTCCAGACACCCACGGCATTTGGGTATACGTCGGTAAACGCATCGGTGGTCAGCACCGCGGCAGGACAGGCCAACAACTATGGTGCTTACGCGGATGTCACCGCAGCTGTGCAGGCGGGCGGCAACGGCGTCTATACAGTGGCCAATATCCAAACGGAAGACAACACAGCCGGCGTTTGGGGCGGCTGGGTGCTGGTTGTCGTCTACCAGAGCCTGACAGAAAGTGCCAAGAATCTGGTCGTCTACGATGGGTACGGTCTTGTCAACAACGCCAATCCGGTGACCATTGTGCCGAGCGGTTTCCTGACGCCGCTATCGGGTCCGGTGGTGACGCGGGTCGGGGCAGCGGGCTTTGATGGCGACTTGGGGCTCACCGGTGACGGATTTTCGGTAAACGGCACCGCGCTGACGGATTCACTCAATCAAACAAATAATTTTTTCAACTCGGTTATCTCGGAAAACGGCGTCCAACTGGCTGGCCGCAATCCCAGCTTCGTAAATAATTTTGGCGTGGATGTGGATCGGGTCAACGTGCCGACAGGCGTGGTGCCGAATGGCGCGACATCGGCGACCCTGCAACTCACAGCGCCCAATGAAAACTACCATCCCGTCGTCCTGACTTTCTCCACGGACCTGTATGTACCGGTCATCGCACAAAACGTCACAAAGACTGTTCAGGATCTGAATGGGGCGCCGCTGCTTGCCGGCGACGTCATGCGTTGGACCATTGGTATGTCCAACACCGGGTTTGATTCGGGTACCAATCTGATCGTAAAGGACCCGATACCCGCTGGTACCACTTACGTCCCCGGGAGCCTCCGCGTTGTGACGGGTGCCAATACGGGGTTGAAGACAGATGCAGCTTCTGACGATCAGGCGGAGTTCTCAAATGTTCCCGCGGCCTGCGCACCGGTAGCGGCGCCGTGTGTGATATTTCGTCTTGGGACTGGTGCAAACAGTACAAGCGGCGGAACGTTGGCATATACGGAGTCGACGTCGATCACCTTTGATACCACGGTCAATAGCGGCCTGCCGGCCGGTACGGTGATAACGAATGCGGCGACTGTTTCCTATAGTGGTCAGACACTTGGTGCTACCTTTAGTACCTCCAGTGCTTCGGCAACCGGAACGGTACTGAGCGCACCGACAATTTCGAAGTCGTTTGTGCCGGCTGTGGTCAACACGGGTGCACCTTCAACACTGACCATCGTCGTTTCAAACCCCGCTGCAAATCCGATCGCGCTTGGAAACGTGAGTTTCAATGACAGCTATCTACCAACTCCAATCGTCAATTCTGCGACCCCCGGACCCAACATCGTATGTACGGCGGGTTCAACGC
>CAYSKY010000643.1:0-2506 GCA_964431425.1 uncultured Burkholderiales bacterium | reverse complement strand
CGTGTCGGGATCCTTGAGAAGGTTCACGCCGTGGCCGATGCGGGTGGCGCCGAGGCCCGCCGCCTCCAGTACCCGCGAGCCGGCGTCCGCCTCGCCCGCGTGCAACGTGATGCCGAGCCCCGCGTCGCGAGCGGCGTTGATGGCATTGACGTGCGTAGACGGCGGAAAGCCCAGTTCCGCGCCGGCGAGATCAAAGCCGATGACGCCTTGCCCGGCAAAGCGCGCGGCGAGCTGCGCGGCACGCAGGGTTTCGGCCGGTGCGTCCATGCGGATGGCGCATACGATCAGCCCCGAGGGCAGCGCGCTGCGTGCAAGGCCTCGCAGCAGCGCTTCAACCACCGCGTCCCCCGCGAGGCCGTAATGCTCCAGCAGCAGCGGTGCGATGCGGAACTCGGCCAGCACACAGCCATCAAGCCGGGCATCTTCAGCCGCTTCAAAGGCCACGCGTTCGCACGCCTCCAGCGAGGCCATCGCCGCCACCGTGAGCGAAAAGCCGGTGAGGTAACGCACCAGGCTGCCCGAGTCGGAATTGGCCAGCAGCCATGCGGCGAGGCCGTCGGCCGTGTCGGCCGGGGTTGCCACGTTGCGGGCGCGACAGAGCTCAAGCAGGGTGTCGGGGCGCAGGCCGCCGTCGAGATGTTCGTGTAACAGGACTTTGGGGAGGCGTTGCCAGTCGGTGTCGGTCAGCAGGGTCGGGGACATGAAGTGGAGTTGGGTGGCAATGGCGAATTGTAGAGCCTTGCCGCTGCTCCGCCGCACCGGACGCGAATGCTAGACTCGCGCGGTCGCCCTGCGAACCTCTGTCACCCATCCACTTTTCACTTCCCGACCGCCATGAAATCGAATTTTGTATCCCGCCTGACGGCGCTTCCCCTGATGTTTGCCTGTGCCTTCACACAAGCGGCACCGCTTTATAGCGAAAGGGACCTGGCGATCGCCCGGCAGGCAATGGCCAGCGCGCAGGCCAGCGACCTCGCCTACGACATCACCGCCTCGCTCACCACCGAAGTCGGCCCGCGCCCGGCGGGTTCCGAGAACGACGCGAAGGCGGTGGCCTGGGGGAAGGCCAAGCTTATTGAGCTCGGCTTTGAGAACGTACGCATCGAGCCGGTGAAAATCAATGCCTGGAACCGCGGCAGCGCCCACGCCGACATCATCGCGCCGTATCCGCAGCACCTGGCCGTGACGGCGCTGGGTAACAGTGTGTCCACGCCGGCGGCAGGTATCAAGGCTGAGATCGCGTATTACGAAAGCTTTGACCAGTTGAAGGCCGACACCTCTGATCGCGCCAAGGGCAGGATTGTTTTCATCGACAGCAAGTTCGTGCGCAGCCGCGAAGGGCGCGGCTACGGCCAGAACGTGCCGGCCCGCATCAGTGGCGCCAACGAAGCCAGCAAGCGCGGCGCGCTGGCGGTGATGATCCGCAGCATCGGCACCGACCGCGACCGTCTGCCGCATACCGGCACCATGATTTATGACGAGAAGGTCAAGCCGATTCCGGCTGCCGCCGTCTCCATCCCGGATGCCGAACTGATGGTGCGGCAGGTCAAAAGCGGCAAGCCGGTCAAGGTGTTCCTTGCGATGAAAAACAGCACCACCAAGGGCAAGCTCTCGCATAACGTCATCGGTGAAATCCGCGGCAGCGACAAGCCGGATGAAATCGTCGCCATCGGCGGTCACCTCGATTCCTGGGACCTCGGTACCGGCGCCATCGACGACGGTGCGGGCATCGGCATTACCGTGGCTGCGGCCAAAATCCTCAAGGACACCGGCGTGCGGCCCAAGCGCACCATCCGCGTGATCATGTTTGCCAACGAAGAGAACGGCCTTGACGGTGCGCGTGCCTACGCCGCGGCGCATGGCAAGGAAAAGCACCAGCTGGTGTCCGAGTCGGACCTCGGTGCAGACAACATCTACAAAATGCACACGCGGATGGATGAGGCTTCCATGCCCTGGCTCAAGGAGATCGGTGCACTGATCGCGCCGCTGGGCATTGAGTTCGGCGAAAACGAGGGCTCCGGCGGCCCGGACATGGGGCCCATCGTGCGGAACCATGCCGCCCCCGCTGTCACGCTGGCGCAGGATGCCAGCCAGTATTTTGATTACCACCACACGGCCAACGACACCATGGACAAGATCGACCCGGTGAAAATGAAGCAGAACGTGGCCGCGTGGGTGGCGCTGGTGTGGCTGGCGGCGCAGGCTGATGTGAGCTTCGCGCAGCCGCCGGTCAGGAAGTAGCGAAACAGGCAACCCGGCGCCCCTCGGATGGCAGTGTTCTGAGTCGGGTGACGTAATGATGATCATCGTGGGGCAGGGCGCCACGCCCTGCCAACATGCTTGGAGACTGTTGATGATCGGCCTGATACGTTTTTTGCTGCGTGGCCTGCTGCTGGTATTGCTGCTGCTCGCCGTCGCCGGCGGCTTGGTCGCCAACGGCTTTGGGGAACGGATGTATTTCGTCGCCGCCGGGGCCGTCCTGATCGCCGGCATCTATTTCCTGGGT
>CAYSKY010000642.1:0-2506 GCA_964431425.1 uncultured Burkholderiales bacterium | reverse complement strand
TCATGAGCGCGCTTCGTGCCGCCGCCCGTGCCAAGCCGGTGGTGGTGCTCAAGGCCGGCCGCCGCGACCGGGGGCGTCACGCGGCGCTCACCCACTCGGGCACCATGATCGGCGGCGACGATGTGTTCGACACCGCCTTGCAGCGCGCCGGTGCGGTGCGGGTGGACAGCTTTGTGCAATTGTTCTCGGCGGCCAAGTGCCTCGCCTCGCGCTATAAGCCCGTGGGCAACCGGCTCGGCGTGATCGGCAACGGCGGCGGCCCCGGTGTGCTGGCGGCTGACTATGCCTATCTGCGCGGCGTGGAAATTCCGGCGCTGTCCGAATCCACGCTGGCAAAGCTGAAGGCAGCGGTACCAAATGCGCCGTCCATTGCCAACCCGGTGGACATTGGCGAACACGCCGGCCCGGAGGATTTTGTGCGTGCCGCGGAGGCGCTGGCCAACACCAAGGATGTGGATGGCGTGCTGGTGGTGGTCACGCCCAAGCCCGGAATCGATACCGAGGCCATTGCCCAGGCGGCCACCGCCAGCTTGAAACATGTGTATATGCCCGTGATCGGCTGCTGGATGGGGGAGACGCGGGTGCACGAAACCCGCAAGCGGGTGAACGCGGCGGGCCTGCCGGTGTTCCGCCTGCCCGAGGCAGCCGTGGATGCCTTTGCCAACATCGCCTCGTTCTACCGCAACCAGCAGATGTTGATGCAGACCCCGCCACCGCTCAACGTGGGTGGGAGCGAAGATGCGCCCGATGTGGCGCGGGCGCGTGCGGTGATCGCCGGCGTGCTCAACAGCGGCCGAAATGTGCTCACCGAAACCGAATCAAAGGAACTGCTGGCCGCTTTCGGTATTCCGGTGGTGACTACCGAGGTGGCCCATACCGCCGACCAGGCGGTCGCCATCGCTGATCGCATCGGCTATCCCGTGGTGATCAAGGTGAATTCGCCCGACATCGCCCACAAATCCGATGTGGGCGGGGTGATGCTCAATGTGCGCACGCCGGTGCAGGTGCGAACCGTGTTTACGGACATGATGGAAGAAGTCACGCGCCGCGCGCCGGAAGCCACCATCGACGGCGTCGCGCTGCAGCGCATGATCAACAAGCGCAACGGCCGCGAGCTGTACGTGGGCATGACCACAGACGAATTGTTCGGGCCGGTCATCACCTTCGGCGCCGGCGGCACCATGATCGAAGTGATCGACGACCGTTCAGTGGCGCTGCCGCCGCTCAATCCTTTCCTTGCCCATAAGCTCATCGAGGGCGCCCGTGCGGCTTCGGTGCTGGGTGAATGGCGCGGACTGCCGGCCACCAAGGCTGAGGCGCTGGAATACCTGATCCTGCGTGTTTCCGAAATGAGCTGCGAACTGCCTGAGTTGCAGGAACTGGACATCAACCCGCTCATCCTCGATGAAACCGGCGCCTCGGTGGTGGATGCGCGGGCGGTGGTGAAGCGCGTTACTTCAACAACGACCGCGCCCTACGCCCACATGGCCATCCTGCCGTATCCGGCCGGCCTGCGGCGCGATGTGGTGAGCCGCAGCGGCGGGCACTTCAACTTCCGCGCCATCCGGCCGGAGGATGCCGACGCACTGCAGACATTTGTACGCACGCTGTCGCCGGAAGCCCGCTACTACCGGTTCCTTTCCACCCTGGCGGAACTGTCGCCTTCGATGCTGGCGCGCTTCACGCAAATTGATTACGACCGCGAGATGGCTATCGTCGCGGCGGTGCCGGATGAAAGCGGGGTCGAGCGTATCGTCGGTGTGGCTCGCTATTTGCTGAACCCGGATGCGGCCACGGCGGAATTCGCCATTGTGGTGGCCGATGAATTGCAGGGGCAGGGCATCGGTTCGGCGCTGATGAAGTACATCTGCGAGATCGCCCGCCAGCGCGGCCTCAAGGCCATCATCGGCCTGGTGCTGGGCAATAACAGCGATATGCTGTCACTCATGCATAAACTGGGCTTCGTCGAGGAAACCGATCCGGACGATCCGGATTTGCGCCAGGTTGTGATGAATCTCTAGGTTCCCGCCGCGCCGGAACGCATCCGCCTGCGTCCGGCATCCGTAGACACTAAAGTTGCATTCACCGTCGGCCGAAAAACCCGACGGTGCGTGCACTACCGGTTGGGCGTTTCGCCCGGCTGGCGTGTCCGGCTTTGCAACCAACAACGACAGTAACACCCGAGGGACGCGAGACGCCGGGAGATGTGGCGCCGCGCGGGGCAAACATAAAAAGGAACAGGGCTTGAGCCTCATCGAAAACGCGGCCGGTCGCATTCCGCCGGCGGTTGGCAACAGTGCCACTATCAACATTCCCGAACTGGATGAACGCGTCCGCAAGAGCGCCGAACGCGCACTGAACGATCCAAGGCTGCGTACCCGCTTGCCGAATGCCACCGAACGACTTGAAACCGCAGCCCCGGGTCGCAGTCCCGTTGCAGCGACGCCTGAAAAACGACTGCCTGTTTGGGTGGTCGCGCTGGTGTCGTGTTGCATTGGTGCCGGGA
>CAYSKY010000641.1:0-2517 GCA_964431425.1 uncultured Burkholderiales bacterium | reverse complement strand
GCGCAACGTAGTCGTCGTACTCGCCGAGCGTGGTCGTCTGTTCGTCGGCCCGCTCGCGCAACATGCGATGAATTTCATCGTGCCGCTTTCCAAAGGACGCGATGACACCGCCCTCCTTCTCAAGCCTTGTCTCGTATTCGTCAGCATGCTGCAGGAGGATATGCTGCGAGCCCTGGAAACGATGTCCGCGTGTGATTCGGTCCGCCGTCAGCCCCAGTGCCGCCACCGGCACCACATCGCCGCCATGGAGTGCAACGAGCGAGTGTGCCGGACGCACAAACTGCACCGTCGTGGCGCCATCCGCCAACTGGTAGCTCATCACCTTGGGAACCGGCAGACCGGCGATGGCTTCATCCAGCGCGCCTTGAAGCCCGACCAGCAACGACTGGCCAGGCGCCATTTCGCGGTAGACAAGCTGGTCGGCCTTGCCGTCGGATTCGCGCCGCAACTGCTCGACGGGGATATGCGAAAGCGACTTGGAAGCCAGTTTTTTGACGAGGGCTGGCGTTGCATTGCCCTCCTTGTCGATTCCGACGGACACCGGCATCAACTTTTCAGTGTGCTCCTGGTCCGCCGCAACACTGCGCACTCCGGTGAGGCGTACTGCAAGCCGCCTCGGCGTCGCAAACGGTGTCAGCGTGCTTTCCGGTTCCAACAGTCCGCGCTTTTGAAGCCCGGCCTGCAGACCGCTCGAAAAAGCGGCGCCGAGTTTCTTGAGAGCCTTGGGCGGCAGTTCCTCGGTCAGCAGTTCAACCAAAAGCGGAGCGGCGTTCATGCAGCCTCCCGCTTGTCCTGATGCAGCATTGGAAACCCGAGGCGTTCGCGCGAATCGTAGTAGCTCTGGGCCACCGTCCGGGCCAGGTTGCGAATACGGCCGATATACGCCGCACGCTCTGTGACCGATATGGCGCCGGCTGCATCCAGCAGATTGAAGGTGTGGGCGGCTTTGAGGACCTGTTCGTACGCGGGAAGTGCCAGCTGGCTCTCCATCAGTCGCTTGGCATTGGCCTCGTAGTCGGTGAAGTGTCGCAGCAGCGCTTCCACATTGGCATGTTCAAAATTGCAGGTCGATTGCTCGACCTCATTCTGGTGGTACACATCGCCATAGGTCAGGACGCGCTCCACGCCGTTTTCCTGCCAACGCGTCCAGATCAGGTCGTAAACGTTTTCCTTGTTTTGCAGGTACATGGCCAGCCGCTCCAGGCCATAAGTGATTTCGCCGGTGATGGGCTTGCACTCGATCCCGCCGACCTGCTGGAAGTAGGTGAACTGGGTGACTTCCATGCCATTGAGCCAAACCTCCCAGCCCAAACCCCAGGCTCCCAAAGTCGGATTTTCCCAGTCGTCCTCGACAAAACGGACATCGTTCTGCTTCAGATCCAGCCCGAGCGCCGCCAGCGAGCCCAGATACAGCTCGAGAATATTCGGCGGAGACGGCTTCAGCACTACCTGGTACTGGTAGTAGTGCTGCAAGCGGTTGGGGTTTTCACCGTAACGACCGTCTTTGGGCCGGCGTGAAGGCTGGACGTAGGCGGCGCGCCACGGCTCCGGCCCGAGAGACCGAAGAAAAGTTGCAGTGTGGGAGGTACCGGCGCCAACTTCCATATCGTAGGGCTGCAGCAGCGCACAGCCCTGTTGGTCCCAATACTGCTGGAGCTTGAGGATTACTTCCTGAAACGTGATCATCTGGTGCCGAACCTGTTGCGCTAAACTTCTTATTTTACGTGTTCGCCTCAGGACGGCGAAAAAAACACCAGGTCGCGCCCCCCGCGGTGCGCCAATCTTCACCGGAATTACACAGGAAAGCCATGTCATCGCAGCCTTTTTCACCCCCGCCGGGCGCGGCCCGTGCCCCCCTCTACCCTTGGCAGCAGTTTCTTGATGTCGTCGATGCCGAAGCGCCGCCGTACATCCAGCACTTCAATCCCAACATCGTTCCGGCGATGAGCCGGCCTCCACGAGTCTTCCTGGATGTTGGCTGCTCATCAGGGAATCTCGGAGCACATGTCAAGGCGACATTTCCCGCCTGCAGGGTCATTGGTATCGAACCCAATCGGGCCACCGCCAACCTGGCTGTTACACGGCTTGACCAGGTCCTGTGCGGGCGCTTTGAAGAACTGGATCTCGAAGCCTCAGGCATCGCGAAGGGTAGCGTGGACACGGTCGTCATGGCCGATGTCCTTGAGCACATGTACAACCCCTGGCGCGTCATGGTCGACATCAAGCCCTACCTGTCGGCGGATGCGCAGATGATTTTGAGCATCCCGAACACCCGCCACCTGGGGCTGATGCGTGATCTCGTCGACACCGGAACCTGGCCGTACGTGGAGCGCGGCCTGCTGGATATCACCCACATACGCTTTTTTACGCTCAAGGAAATCCTTCGGTTCCTGCAGGAAACAGGCTACGCGGTTGAACGTGTCAATCACATCATGGATCCATCGCTTGCGGATTTCTATGCAGCACAGCAGCACAACCCCGAGATCAACATCCGGATGGGCCGCTTCTGTCTGGAGC
>CAYSKY010000640.1:0-2520 GCA_964431425.1 uncultured Burkholderiales bacterium | reverse complement strand
AGGTTCTGCACCACGCGTGGGCTGATGCGCACCGCGCCCGCGTCGACACCATCGTCGGCATAGACCGGTACCAGCATCATGTCCATGAACGGTGATTTGCCGGGCTTGTCGAATTTTTGTTGCGGGTACATCGGGTCGTGCCAGTAGAGCGGCTTGCGATCGGCGCTTTGCTGCGCAGCTGTGGCCGCCGCAGGTTTTGCCTCCATGCTGTGCGACTTTCCTGCGTTGGCGAACCAATAGCCACCGGCAGCGCCGGCCACCGCCAGCCCAAGTCCGGCAACGGTCAGGGTGATTGTTTTGCTCATGATGGGTCCTTTGCGTCCGGCAGCAGGTTATTGAGGTTGGCCCAGGCGCGCGCCATATCGGCCTGCGCCTGCAGCTGATTCATGCGGATTTCGATTTCGGCTTTGCGCGCTTCCAGCACCATGGCCAGTTCCGCCTTGCCGCCCTGATAGGCGGCCAGCGTCACGGCGGTACGCTCGCGCGCCAGCGGCAGCAGGTCGCTGCCGTAGCGCTGCACGCGGTCGCGCGCGGCGTTCCAGTCGGCAAGCATGCTGTCGACTTCGGCGGCGTGCACGCGCCGCGCATCCTCGGCCTGCGCACGCACTTGTTCGGCGGCTGCGGCCTTGGCGGCGACGGCCGGATCCTGCCGGCGGCTTTGGAAGATCGGCAGGTCGATGCGAACGCCGATGGCGAGCATGTTCGAGTACGCCGGGCCGCGCTGCTGGTAGGCAACTTCCAGGCTCCAGTCGGGTTTACGTGCTTCCGCGGCGAGCTTCATGTCGCCGTTGGCCATGGACTGCAGCGGCGCGAAGATGGCCAGTTGCGGGTGTTGCTCCAGATTGCCGGTGATGTCTGACAGTCGGTGGGCGAGCTGGTCAAACGGCGGTGGTGCATCGAGCGGCTGTTTCGCGGCCGCACCCACCCAGCGCGCCAGATTGGCCTGCGCCCGCTGGACATTGCGTTCCGCGTCGATGAGCCGGTCAGTGAGCTGCGCCATGGCCAGGCGCGCGGACAGCGGATCGGTGGCCAGCCCCTTTCCGCCTGCAAGCGTGGCCTGCGCCGTGGCGACCTGCAGTTCGCTTTCGCGGGCCAGGTCCTTGATCACCTCGACCTGGCGCTCGGCGAAATAACGCTCGATCCAGGTCAGCGCAACATCGCGCCGCAAGTTGAGCCTTGTGAGCCTCAGCATGGCCGCCTCGCGCTGCACCTCGGCTTCGGCGCGCTCGCTGCGCAGCTTCAGTTTGTTGCCGCCGGCGAAGTCCTGCATGAAACCGATCTTGCGGATGGTCATGCCGTCGCGCGCCACGCTGTAACGATCGGGGCCGTCGATAGGCAGACTTTCGAGGCCTGCAATCAGTTTCGGGTCCGATTGCTCGCCGGCGCCGATGGCGCCCTGCCGCGCTGCCGTCAGTGCGGCCTGTTGCGCAGCCACCGGCGGCGCGTCGGCCGCCGCGAGGCGTTGCGCGTCAGCCAGCGACAACGGCGGCGCGCTGTACGCCGACAGACTAGTGAAGGATGCCAGCGCAAGCGCCAGCAGACGGGAACCAACAAATCGATGATGCATTGCAACCTCCGGACGAAATGAAACATGGCCGCGCGCAAACGCGCACGGCGGTCAGGAAGTGCAGGGGATCAGATGCGGAGACTGCAGTGCCGTATGGAGTGCGGCGGGGAGATGGGGTGTTGAAGCGCAGGGCTGGTGACGGGAAGCGCGGCAGGTGAAACAGGTTCCAACGTGATCACAAAAGCGGGCACCATCTGGAGCGGGGCCGATGCAGGATCAACGCTGCCCAGATTTTGCTGCTCGTTTTGACAATGCTTGTGGCACAGGCCCGGCTGGTCCATGGGTTGTTCCGCCGAGGCCATCATTTCCTGGCAGGGCACTTCGGCCATGTCCATCGCCATCATCGGGCAGGCGTACGCCGAAACGGCGAGCTGCGTAAACAGCACCGCCGCCATCGCGATCAAACTCAGAAATTTGCGAAGAGGACGTTTCATGGTGCGACGAATTCAGGACAGGACAAGCGTTGCTGCAATGAGCGCCAGTTTAGTCCACACGCAGGATCATAGGTTCAACTGGCCGACGAATTTTGTTACTCATCAAAGTTTGTGCAATTCGTCTGCCCGGCCGCCTCGCCGCCATATCAGGTGACGGCCGCGACAGACTTGCGCAATTTTTTCCACAGCCAAGGCCCCGCTACCAGCAGAACGGTAATCCCCAGCAGGGTCGCGGAAAGCGGCTTCTGCAGGAAAATCATCCAGTCGCCCTGGCTGATAGACAGCGCGCGGCGCAACTGCGCTTCCGCCAGCGGCCCGAGGATCATGCCGATAATGACCGGCGCCGTCGGAAAGTCATACCGCCGCATCACGAAGCCCAGCAGGCCGATGGCGTAGAGCAGAAAAATATCGAATGAGGACTGGCGCATGCCGTACACGCCCAGCGTCGCAAAAATCAGGATGCCGGCATACAGCTGAGGCTTGGGAATCTTCAGCAGCTTCACCCAGACACCGATCAAC
>CAYSKY010000639.1:0-2520 GCA_964431425.1 uncultured Burkholderiales bacterium | reverse complement strand
TTTCATGCTCGTCATCATAGGCTACTTCTTCGTCATCGGCTCCGTGCTGGGTGGGTTTGCCCTGCACGGCGGCAAGATGGGCGCACTCTTTCAACCTTTTGAGTTGCTGATCATTGCCGGCGGCGCGATCGGCGCGTTTGTGGTCGGCAACAGTTCCAAGACGCTGAAGGCGACCATGAAGTCACTGGCGCCGCTACTGAAGGGCTCGAAGTACACCGGTGCTCGTTACCTGGCACTGATGGCGCTGCTCTACGACATCCTGACCAAGATCCGCAAGGAAGGCATGATGGCCATCGAGCGCGACATCGAGGCGCCGGATCAAAGCCCGGTATTCGGCAAGCACCCTGAGATCGCTTCGGACCATCACCTGATCGAGTTCATTACCGACTACCTCCGGCTAATGGTATCGGGCAACCTCAATCCCCTGGAGATTGAAACGCTGATGGACCAGGAGATCGAGACACATCACCACGAGGGTGATGTGCCTGCGCAAGCCATCCAGAAAGTGGCAGACGGCCTTCCGGCGTTCGGCATCGTCGCGGCCGTTATGGGCGTGGTAAACGTGATGGGTTCCGTCGGCGAACCGCCGGCAATTCTTGGCGGAAAGATCGGTGCAGCCCTGGTCGGCACCTTCGTCGGCATCCTGCTCGCCTACGGATTTGTCGGCCCGCTGAGCGGACTCATCCAGCAGAAACTTGAAGAATCAAGCAAGGAGTTACAGTGCGTGAAAGTCACCCTGCTGGCCTGCCTCCAGGGCTATGCGCCGCAGGTTGCCGTCGAGTTCGGACGCAAGGTTTTGTATTCCACCGAGCGGCCGACCTTCCTCGAACTGGAAACCCACGTCAAACAGAAGCGCGCCTGAAAGGCGCCTGCCTGAGCACCCGAAATGGCCGCCTCCAACAAGCAAAAGCCCACCATTGTCATCCGCCGCATCAAGAAGGGCGGCCATGGCGGGCACCATGGCGGCGCCTGGAAAATTGCGTACGCCGACTTCGTCACCGCGATGATGGCGTTCTTCCTGCTCATGTGGCTGCTGGGCTCGACGACCAAGGGCGAGTTGCAGGGAATCGCCGACTACTTCAACAACCCGCTCAAGGTTGCGATGGGCGGCGGCTCCGGATCAGGTGACAGTTCCAGCGTGCTCAAAGGGGGCGGCCCCGACCTGACAAGAACAGTCGGACAGGTAAAAAAAGGCGACGTCGAGGCCAAACGACGCACCATCAACCTGCAGGCGCTGAAAGCGGACTTCAAACGTGCCGAAGCCGAACGCATGAAAAAACTGATGGCCAGCGTGGAAGCTGCGTTGGCCAACGACCCCAAGCTGAAGGCCTTCCAGAACCAGATCCGCCTCGACATGACCAAGGACGGGCTGCGTATCCAGATCGTCGACGACCAGAATCGGCCGATGTTCGACACTGGCAAGGCGGCGGTCAAGGACTACATGCGTGATCTGCTGCGCGCCATCGGCGCGGTACTGAATGAAGTCGAGAACCGCATTACGCTGGCTGGCCACACCGACGCCTATGCCTACCAGAACAGTAAACGCGGCTATTCCAACTGGGAACTCTCCGCCGACCGGGCCAATACATCGCGGCGCGAACTGATCGCCGGCGGGATGGCCGAGGACAAGATATTTCGCGTGGTCGGGCTGGCCTCGTCCGCCCCGATCAACGCGCAGGACCCGATGGATCCCGCCAATCGCCGCATCACCATCATCGTCATGAACAAAGACGCCGAGGAAAGGCTCACCCGGGGTGGCGGACAGATTGAAATCGAGGATCCCGAAGACGTAGCGGCGGCGCTGGCGGCCAAGGAAGAAAGCGAGGCCGCCGCCGCGACGATCTCACCCGGCCCGCCGGCTGCCGGCACGACTCCCCCTGCCAGTGGTGCCCCAGGCACCCCCCCTAAATAACCGGACGTCGCGGCCGATAACCTGTCAGACGAACCCCTTCAAACCATGCAATCCGGCACACGCAAGTACCAGGAGACAAGATGAGCACCCCGACCGACCTTAAATTTCTGATCGTTGACGATTTCTCGACCATGCGTCGGATCGTCCGCAATCTGCTCAAGGAAATCGGCTACAACAACGCCGACGAGGCGGAAGACGGTGTCGCCGCCCTTGCCAAGCTGCGCGGCGGCAACTTTGACTTTGTCGTTTCCGACGTCAACATGCCCAATATGACGGGCTTCGAACTGCTCGCGCAAATCCGGGCCGACGAGCATCTCAAGTCGCTGCCGGTACTCATGGTGACGGCGGAAGCCAAGAAAGAAAACATCCTGGCGGCCGCCCAGGCCGGCGCCAGCGGCTATATCGTCAAGCCCTTCACCAAGGCGACCCTGGAAGAGAAGGTGATGAAGATCGTCCAGAAATTTGCCAAGTGAGACGGACATGAAAACAAAATCACGACCGGCCGGCGCCAGCCAAACCGCCCCCGTTGCACTCAATATCAACCCGGATGTCGCAGCAGAGGAAGTCATCAAGCGTATCGGCGCCATCACCCGGCACCTGCACGACGC
>CAYSKY010000638.1:1350-2522 GCA_964431425.1 uncultured Burkholderiales bacterium | reverse complement strand
GCATTGGCGCGCCTTTCCAGCCATTTTTGCCCTGCGAGCCGCGCCAGTGCTTGTGTTCAAAGCCTGGCGAACGCGGCGCCAATGGGTGTGCCGAAACACAATTTCAACATCCATGACGTACAATCCCCCGAGCCCCGTCCCCGTGATCAACCAGTGGAAACGTGATGCACCAAACCCCGCTTGACCTTCGCCGCCGCCTCGCCGCTCTTGGTACCGCCGCCGCCCTGCTGCTGACCGCCCCCCTGCCCTCGTACGCGCAGGACACCGTCACGCTCAATTTCGTCAACGCCGACATCCCTTCCGTGGTGCAGGCCATCGGCAAACACACGGGCAAGAATTTCATCATCGACCCACGCGTAACCGGCAACATGAACCTGTTGTGGAACACGCCAGTGCCGCGCGATGCCGCCTATCCGATCCTGCTCTCTGCCCTGCGGGTGCACGGCTATGCCGCCATTGAAGAGCGCGGCGTGGTGAAAATCGTGCCCGAGTCCGATGCCAAGACCAACGGCCCGGTCATCGACGGCAAGTCCGCCATCGGCGGCGACCGCGTCGTCACCGAGGTGATCGCCCTGAAGCACGAAAGCGCCGCGCAGCTCGCCACCATGCTGCGTCCGCTGGTACCGCCCAACAATTTCATCGGCGCCTATCCGGGTAACAACTCCATCGTCATCACCGACTACGCGGAGAACGTCAAGCGCATCGCCAAGATCATCAGCTATCTCGACCTGCCCGGCACGTCGGAACTGCAGATGATGAAGCTGACCTACGCGAGCGCCGTGGATATCGCCAATCTGTTGAAGGGCGTGATGCCCGAGGCCACGCTGAACCCGGCCGCCCCGGGCGTGCCGCCCAAGGTGAACCTGGGCGTGGAGCCGCGCACCAACAGCCTCATCATCCGCGCCGACACGCCGGCGCTGGTGGCTCGCGTCAAGGCCTTCGTGGCCGGGCTCGATACGCCGACCGCCGCCGGCGGCAATATCCACGTGGTGTACCTGCGCAACGCCGAAGCCGTCAAGCTGGCCGAAACCCTGCGCGCGCTGATGGCTGCCTCCAGCGCGCCGGCCGCTTCTACCACGACGGCACTCACGCCCACCACCACGCCCGCCACCATGGCAGCCGCCTCGTCGCCTGCACAATCGGGCACCATCCAGGCCTACCCCGCCCCCAAC
>CAYSKY010000638.1:0-1340 GCA_964431425.1 uncultured Burkholderiales bacterium | reverse complement strand
GTGTACAACTCACTGCGCACGGTCATCGACAAGCTGGACGCACGACGCGCGCAGGTGCTGGTGGATGCGCTGATCGTGGAAGTCAGCGCCTCGGTGTCGTCGGAATTCGGCATCCAGTGGCAGGACCTCACCGGCATCAACAAGAACGGTGGTGCGCAGGTCATCGGCGGCACCAACTTCGGCTCGGCCACCGGCGGGCAGAACATCATCACCGCAGCCCAGGGCATCGGCAGCGTGGGTACCGGCCTCAATATCGGCATCGTGCGCGGCAAGGTGAACATTCCCGGCGTGGGCGAAGTCATCAACCTGGGCATGCTGGCCCGCGCGCTGGAGGACAACCAGAAGGGAAACATCCTCTCGCGTCCCAACATCCTCACGCTGGACAACGAGGAAGCCAAGTTTGTGGTCGGGCAGAACGTGCCCTTCGTGACCGGTGCTTACACGCAAAGCGGCACCAGCTCCACCAATCCCTTCCAGACCATCGAACGCAAGGACGTGGGCCTCACACTGAAGGTGACGCCGCAGGTATCCGAAGGCGGTGCAGTCAAGCTGAAGGCCTTCCTGGAAGTCTCCAGCGTGGTGCCCACCACCAGCAGCGTGAAGTCGGCAGACCTCATCACCAACAAGCGCTCGGTGGAAAACACCGTGCTCGTCGATGACGGCCAGATCGTGGTGATCGGCGGCCTCATTTCCGATGACACCAAGAACAACGACAGCCAGGTACCCATCCTCGGCGACATTCCGTTCGTCGGCAACCTGTTCAAGTACAAGAGCCGCAGCCGCGACAAGACCAACCTGATGGTGTTCCTGCGACCCTACGTGTTGCGCGACGGGCAGTCGGCCAACCAGCTCACCGGCGAACGCTACGACTTCATCCGCAACGAGCAGGGCACGTTCATCAAGGAGGGCGAGTCGCTGCTGCCGCCCACCGGCGCGGCCCTGTTGCCGCCGCTGACACCGCCCCCAGCGCCTGCCCCGGCACCGGAAAAGAAATAGGCATGGGTGCTTCCGACGTGCGCGATGTGATGGCCGCCGCCGATCCGGCGACGGTGCGGCTGCTGCCGTATCACTTCGCCAAGTCAAAGGGCGTCATCACGGCGCGTCAGTCGGGGTCTGAGATCGAAGTCTGGCTGGCGCCGGATCCGGCCTCGTCTACGCTCTCGGAAGTACGCCGTATGACCGGCAAAAGCCTCAAGCCCGTGGTGCTGAGCAAAGAAGAGTTTGCCTCGCGCCTCGCCCGCGCCTATGCCGGTGGCGATGTGGCTGGTAACGCCGACGGCGACGCCGCGGTGCAGGAAATCGCCAGCAACATCGAAAGCGCTTCCGACCTCGCGCAGTTG
>CAYSKY010000637.1:2052-2524 GCA_964431425.1 uncultured Burkholderiales bacterium | reverse complement strand
GCAGGGGCGGCGGCTTCGGGTGCGGTGCTCATGATTCTCTCCTTGTGGGCGGGCATTTCATGTTATTGAATCTGCAAACTCCAACACCGGCGCGGCTTGCAGGCCGAAAATGGCTGGAATGGCGCGCCAATGCTGGAGTTTGCGGTCCGAGTGCTGGCGCGTATCTTGGCGCCAGCTGCACGTCATTCCTTACTTCTTTTCGGCGAACAGCTTGTCGAGGCTTTGCTCGAACTGGTGATAGCCGATTGATTCGTACAGTTCCTCACGAGTCTGCATGGTGTCGACCACGTTCTTTTGCGTGCCGTCGCGGCGGATCGCCTTGTAGACGTTTTCCGCGGCCTTGTTCATGGCGCGGAAAGCGGAGAGCGGATACAGCACCATATCCACGCCGGCCTCGGCCAGTTCGGTGGTGGTGAAGAACGGGGTCTTGCCGAATTCGGTGATGTTGCACAGCACCGGCACCTTGCAGGCG
>CAYSKY010000637.1:0-2042 GCA_964431425.1 uncultured Burkholderiales bacterium | reverse complement strand
TAGGTGGGCATGTCGTAGGCGGCTTCGACAAAGATGCCGTCGGCACCGGCTTCCGCGCATGCCACGGCGCGTTCGAGCGCCAGGTCCACGCCTTCAACCTGGATGGCGTCGGTGCGGGCGATGAGGAAGAAGTCCGGATCGGTCTTGGCATCCGCGGCGGCTTTCACGCGGTCGGCCATTTCCTGTTTGCTGACGATTTCCTTGCCGGGGCGATGACCGCAGCGCTTGGCGCCGACCTGGTCTTCAATGTGGCAGGCGGCGGCGCCGAACTTGATCAGCGACTTGACGGTGCGGGCGATGTTGAACGCCGAGGGGCCGAAGCCGGTGTCGATGTCGACCAGCAGCGGAACGTCGCAGATGTCGGTGATGCGGCGGATGTCCGTTAGCACATCGTCGAGGTTGTTGATGCCCAAGTCCGGAAGGCCCAGTGAGCCGGCGGCGACACCGCCACCGGACAGGTAGATCGCCTTGTAACCCGCGCGCTTGGCGAGATGGGCGTGATTGGCGTTGATGGTGCCGCTGATTTGCAGCGGCTTTTCTTCTTTGAGGGCTTGGCGGAATCGTGCGCCGGCGGAGTTGATCATGGCTGTCCTGTCAATTGCGTTCCGGGTGGAGGGCGGGCGTCTGGCGTGATGTTTACGATGTTTGTTTTGGTTTGTTGCGGTGCGTCATCTTGCGGCGGTGCAACATGCGGCGGTGTAGCGGGCAAATGGTGTCAGAAGGGTGGTGTCGGCGCTGTCGTGGAAATGACAATTTTGCGATGTTGGACCCGTGCAAACCCGCGGACCTTGATGCGTCGCAATGTCAGGCAAAAAAAGCGCTGGCGGCGGCGTCGGGAATGTCCACGCCGGTCACCCGGGCCTTTTGCAGCAGCTCCCAGAAATAACGGTAGGTGGCGCGGTCGTGCAGTTCGCCCTTGTACTGGATCGGCCCCCAGTCGGCCGTCTGTGCGGCGAGCAGGATGTTGGCGGCGTCCTCGACTTCCGAATGGTCTGGCTTCATGGCATCGACGATGGCCGAAATCTGCGCAGGGTAAATCGACCACATGCGCAGGAAACCGAATTCGTTGCGGGCGCGGCGCGCATCGGCCAGCACCACTTCCGTGTTCTTCAGGTCCAGGCAGACGTTGTGTGCCGGCACCACGCCATTGGCAAGGGCAGCGGCGACCACTTCGGTCTTGGCGCGCACCAGCAACTTGTGCTCAAACTGCCCGGGTGAGCGCATGGCGGCAGCCGGGATCGCACCGTGGTGGCCCGAGACGAAATCCATCAATCCGAAATCCAGCACCTGGATGCTGGGCAGCGCCGCGATCTGGTGCACATCGCGTAGCGCGCCATGGGTTTCCACCAGCACATGGGTGGGGATCTCGCGGCCCGCGCCCGTGGCTTTGGCAACCGTCTGAATGTAGTCGATCATCTCCTTGGCCTCGGCAAACGAGGTGCTCTTGGGGATGGTGATGTAAGTCAGCACCTTGCCGGCACCGCCGACGAGGATGTCCACGTCCTGCTTCCAGAGGCCGTGCGAATAGTCGTGAATACGCGCGCCGGCCATCTTGTATTTGTTGGCCGGCGAGGTCAGCACCCGCACAATCATTTCGGCGTGGGCCCGTTCCTGTCCGGCCGGTGCGCCGTCTTCGCAATCGCAGGTGATGTCGAACACCGGGCCCAGTTTGTCCTGCAGTTCCAGCGCCTTGCCGATCAGTTTTTCACTGCCGGCGAAATGCTCGCAGCTGGGGATGACCGGGAACGGTTTCTCACCGGCGAACAGGGCTTGCGAAGGGTGGACGGCAGTGCTCATGTCGGACTCCAGTGGTTCCAGTGTATGGATTGATCGGTTAGTGGCGGGGCATAAGTACGGTGTAATCGAGGTCCAGCACCACACTGGTCGGCAGGTCGTGGCTCTGCACCACCACCTGTCCCGGCGGGTCATTCTTGATGCCCATGAGCCGCACGCGCAGCGCACCCAGTTCGTCGCTCAATGGCTGCTTGTCGAGCACCACCGACTTGGCGTAAATGGTGTCGCCGGCGAAGGTCGGGTTCAGG
>CAYSKY010000636.1:0-2525 GCA_964431425.1 uncultured Burkholderiales bacterium | reverse complement strand
GCCCGAAATGGCCGTAGTCGGCGGGCCACCATTCCTGCGAGTCGGTCATCAGTGCATGCAGGTCGTTGACCACTGCGTTGAGGTCGAGGCTTTTGAATTCCTCGGCGTAGTTGAAGTCTCCGCCCATCGGGTTGGGCAGGGGCGAGTGCTGGTTCAACAGCCGGATATTGAGCTGGTTGGGCCACCAGTTTGCGTTGGTGGTCGCGCCCGACAGGGCCTGCCGGCCGGCACCACCGGAAAACGGGCATTTGGCTTCGTTGGACATAATTCTCTCCTTGGTTTGTTGACGGGTTGGGGCTGGAACGGCGCTGGTCAGGGAATGCGCCGTTCAATAGGAATGAACGATCGTGTGCAGCAGCGGTGCGAAGGTCTCCCATCGCAGGTCGCCGTCACGGGTGATGACGGTGTTGATCAATACTCTCGGCGTTTTCATAGGGGGCTCTCGGTGCGCTGGCGCGCATTGGCGAATTCGATGGAGGCAGGTTAGCGGCGGAAAGATCGCGCGTGAAATCGTTTGATTGCATGTTTTCGATTGAGGAAAGCTATCGGCGGTGCCAGTTGGCCGCTTCCGATCCAATTGCCAAAGTCGAGTATTGGCGCGGCTCGCAGGCCGAAATGCCGCCAGGAGGCGCGCCGGTGCTGGGGTTTGATGTCTCAGAGGGCAGGGCGCTGAGTGAGAATCATGCCTACCGATCTCATGGTGGTGCTTGGCCGGGCGCTGAGAAATCCCCCTCAGTCCCCCTTTAAGAAAGGGGGAGGCATATCCGTGCCGACTTAGTCGGTGTCGGCTCTTCGAAGCACTTCCCCCTTTTCTAAAGGGGTGAAGCAGGGAATTCGCGAAGCATGCTTCGCGCCTGCTGAACGGCCAGGCAATGCAGTGCCTGGCGCGCCCTGCAAGGGACTGAGGGGGATTTCTCGGACGAAAAGTCGAGGAGCTGCCAGCAGTGTCGTCACGACAACGCTGCAGTCAAACAGGTGCTAGCGCACCCCCGCCAAATACCGGTCCAACTGATTTGCAAACGCCTGCCGGTCCGCCTGGTTGAACGCGGCGGGGCCGCCGCCTTCCATGCCCGATGCGCGCATCTCTTCCATGAAATTTCGCATGGCGAGTTGCTCCTGGATGTTGTCCTTCGAATACAGCATGCCGCGCGGATTCAGGGCCGCGGCACCACGATCGATGATCTGCGAGGCCAGCGGAATGTCGGCGGTGATGACGAGGTCGCCCGGCTGCACCAGTTCGACGATGCGGTCATCGGCGACATCGAAACCGTGCGGCACCTGCATGGCCTTGATGTAAGGCGAGGGCGGCACGCGCAGCAGTTTGTTGGCCACCAGCGTCGTGGCAATTTTGGTGCGCTCCGCCGCACGGAACAGGATTTCCTTGATGACGCCCGGGCAGGCGTCGGCATCGACCCAGATCTGCAAGCGGTGCTTTCAGTGCAGGAAGACAGGGAAGGCATTGAACCACAGACGGTGCGCGTTGCGCGACCTCAATGAAAGTCGCGCGAACTGAAATCCAGTTCCGAGAGCATCGGCGTCTGGTCGATGAGCCGCCCGGCGATGAGGTGCACCACCTCGCCCTGCCGTTCCACGCGTCCGGCCACGCACAGCAGCTTTGAGAACACCAGTTCCTTGCGCTGCCGGTCGGCCACGTGCGACCACACCACCACGTTCACGTAGCCGGATTCGTCTTCCAGCGTGACGAAGGTGGTGCCCTTGGCGGTGGACGGGCGCTGCCGGCAGGTGACGAGACCGCTGGCGCGGATCAGTTGGCCGTGGCGGGCATTGCGTACGTCGTCGGCGGAACTGATGCGAATCTTTTTCAGTTCCGGTCGCAGCAACGCCATGGGGTGGCGCCGCAGCGTGAGGCCGGTGGTGCGGAAGTCGGCAAGAATATCCTCGGCCTCGGTGGGCGGGATCAGCGTGGCGGCGTCGGGATCGGCGGGCGCCATGAAGAGCTTTGTATCGCGCTCCAGCCCCAGCGCCTCCCACAACGCCTCGCGGCGGTGGCCGGTGAGGGCGGTGAGCGCATCGGCGGCGGCCAGCGCGGTGATGTCGGCATCCGACAGTTCCGCGCGGCGCTGCAGGTCGGCCACGTCATCGAAGTGATGGATGGCGCGTGCCGCCACCACGCGCCGCGCGTCGTCCTCCCTGAGCCCGGCGATCATGCGCAGACCCAATCGTATTCCCGGACGTTCGCGCGGTCCCTCCAGCGTGCAATCCCAGTCGCTCACCGTCACATCCACCGGCAGCACGGTGACGTCGTGCCGCCGCACGTCCTGCACCAGTTGCGAGGGCGAATAGAAACCCAGCGGCTGGGCGTTCAGGAGGCCGCAGGTGAACGCGGCCGGATGGTGGCACTTCAGCCAGCACGACACATATACCAGCAGCGCAAAACTGGCCGCGTGCGACTCCGGAAAGCCATACTCACCGAAGCCCTGCATCTGCCGGTAGATGGCCTCGGCAAATTCGGGCAGGTAGCCGCGCTCGAGCATGCCGTTGATGAGCTTATCGCGAAACGGCTC
>CAYSKY010000635.1:2070-2526 GCA_964431425.1 uncultured Burkholderiales bacterium | reverse complement strand
GCGCGGCCTTGGTGCACTGTTGCAACAGCCTGTGCGCCGGTCGTGCGATGCATTCGGTCAAGTCCGCTCACAGTCGCCACATCCGATGCAGTGCATGTGACCAATGTGGCGGCGCGGCGGCAACCGACGTGCGAATTGCCACACTCGACACTGACCGGCCAATTGCGGCCAGGCAGCGGTGCAATCGGTCGCAACGCAGCCCACCATGATCCGTTCTTGCCGATTTTCACGCCCATGTGCGGAAAGTTGTCCATCACTACAAACCAATGGAGGAAGGATGAGCAAAAGCACGCGGAAGTTGCACACCCCGATGGTGAAACCCAGCGTCATCGCAACCGGACTGGCGCTGTCGATCATGGCGGCACAGCCGCTGATGGCGCAACAGGCGCCGGCGGCCGCCACGCCGGACAACAAAGTGGAGCGCATCGAAGTGACCGGTTCGCGCATCCCGCCGGC
>CAYSKY010000635.1:0-2060 GCA_964431425.1 uncultured Burkholderiales bacterium | reverse complement strand
CAATCTGGAAGGTTCCAGCCCGGTAACGGTGATCGATGCCAAGACTATCGCGGTGGACGGCGTGCGCTCGGTGGAAAACCTGCTCAACAATCTGCCGCAGGTGATCGCCGACCAGGGCGGCAATGTCTCCAACGGCGCCACCGGCACGGCCACTGTCAACCTGCGCGCACTGGGCCCGACGCGCACGCTGGTGCTGGTGAACGGTCGCCGCCTGCCCGCCGGTACGCCGCGCAATGGCAACAACAGCCCCGCGCCCGACCTGAACCAGATTCCGCTGCCGCTGATCAAGCGCGTGGAAGTGTTGACTGGCGGCGCCTCGGCCATTTATGGCTCGGACGCCATCGCCGGCGTGGTGAACTTCATCATGAACGACAAGTTCGAAGGCGTGCAGTTCGAGGTCAACCAGAGCTTTTACAACCACCAGCAAAACGGTGGTGGCGTGGCCGACATGATCCGTGCGCGTGCCATTTCCAATCCCACAGAATTCTCGGTGCCCGGCGACAGGAGCTCCGACGGCAAGATCTTCGATATGAGCATGCTCATGGGTGGCAACTTCGCCGGCGGCAAGGGCAACGCCACAGCCTTCTTCAGCTACAAGAAGGAAAATGGCCTGCTGCAGTCCGAGCGTGACTTCAGCGCCTGCTCCATCGGCAATGCCACGGTGGGCACCACCAACGTCATCAACGGCGTCTCGTTCGGCCCGGGCCTGCGTTGCGGCGGTTCCGGCACCAGCTTCCCCGGCCGTTTCATTCTGGGCGTGGGCGACCGCACCGTGGCCAATAGCGCCGGCGGCACGCGCGCCTATGTGGGCGCCAACGACCAGTACAACTTCGGACCGCTCAATTATTTCCAGCGCCCCTCGGAGCGGTACGGCTTCAATGCCTCCGCCAACTACGACATCCTGCCCAACGCCAAGCTGTACTCGGAATTTTCGTTCCACGACGATCACACCGTGGCGCAGATCGCACCGTCCGGCCTGTTCGGCTTTGATGCCTCGGCCGGCGGCGGCAATCCGGTGCACTGCGACAACCCCTTCCTCTCGGCCGACTGGCGCCGCGACCTGGGTTGCACCGGCACCACTGGCACTGCTGACGCGCTGATCTTCCGCCGCAATGTGGAAGGCGGCGGGCGGCAGGACGATATCCGCCACACCTCGTACCGCACGGTGATCGGTGTGAAGGGCGATTTCGCCACCCACTGGAATTACGACATCTATGCGCAGTCGGCCAAGGTGGTCTATCAGGAGACCTACAAGAACGACTTCTCCAACACCCGCATCGGCCTCGCGCTCGATGCCGTCCGCGATGCGGCTGGCAACATCGTCTGCCGCTCCGGCGCACCGGGCTGCGTGCCGTACAACATCTGGGCGCTGGGCGGCATCACGCCGGCGGCGCTGGCGTATCTGGCGACCCCCGGCTTCCAGAAGGGCTTCACCGAGCAAAAGATCCAGGGCGCCAGCGTGTCCACCGACCTCGGCAACTACGGCATCAAGTCTCCATCGGCCAACAGCGGCGTGGGCTTTGCGTTTGGTGTGGAACGCCACCAGGAAAACCTGCAGCTCGATACCGATGCGCTGTTCACCACCGGCGACCTCGCCGGCCAGGGTGGCCCACTGGTCGGGCAGGCCGGCGGCTACACGGTCAAGGAGGTGTTTGCCGAGGTGCGCGCACCGATCATGGAAGGCAAGCCGTTTGCCGAGTTGCTGAGCTTCAACGGCAGCTTCCGCCACTCGGACTACAACATCGGACCGAAGACTGATTCGTATGGCGTGGGCATGGAGTGGGCGCCGGTGAAAAGCATCCGCACCCGCGGCAGCTACCAGCGCGCTGCGCGTTCGGCCAACGCGGCCGAGTTGTTCGCCGCCTCCGCCGTGGGCTTGTTCAACCTCAATGCCGATCCTTGCGGTCCGTCGCGGGTGAACACGGCGGCCGAGTGCGCACGCACCGGGCTGCCGGCAAACCTGTACGGCGCGGCCATCCTCGACAGCCCGGCCGGCCAGTACAACACGCTGGCGGGCGGCAACGCTGCGCTGAAGCCGGAAATCTCCGATAGCTACACAC
>CAYSKY010000634.1:0-2534 GCA_964431425.1 uncultured Burkholderiales bacterium | reverse complement strand
GACCAGGCCCGCGATGAGCTGCTGTATTCGAATGTGAAGGGTAAAAACCCGTTCAAGGACCGGCGCGTGCGGCTGGCGCTGTATCAGGCGACCGATGTGGACGCCATCAAAGCGACTGTGATGCGCGGGCTGTCGGTGCCCACCGCCATCAATGTGTCGAATCCGGTGGCGGCCGGCATTCCCGCCGCCATGGACAAGCGCTATCCACTCGATCCTGCCGCCGCGAAAAAGTTGCTGGCCGAAGCAGGCTATCCCAATGGCTTCACGGTGACGCTCGATTGCCCCAACGACCGCTACATCAACGATGAAAAAATCTGCGTGGCGCTGGCGGGCATGTGGGCCAAGATCGGCATGACCGTGAAGGTGAACGCCATTCCCAAGGCCAACTACTTTCCGAAGGTGCAAAACCTCGACACCAGCATGTACATGTTGGGCTGGGGCGGTGCCACCACCGACGCCATCTTCACCATGAAGCCGGTGCTGCACAGCCGCAACGACAAGGGGGCGGGCGAGTACAACTGGGGCAATTACAAAATCGCCGCGTTCGATGACCTGATTGAAAAAGCCGAAGGCGAGACGGACATGAAAAAGCGCCAGGACATGATCAACGCCGCGATGAAATTTCATCACGATGAAGTGCTGCACATCCCGCTGCACCTGCAGGTGATCCCCTGGGTGTCGTCCTCCAAAGTGACGGTGGTGCACCGTCCGGACAACTGGCTGGAAACGACCTGGGTGAAAATGAAATAGGGCGCGATAGCGGGAGGGCGCCACGACATCATTGCCGCTATGGTGTCCGTCGCGTGACGAGGCTGCCGGCTCAAGGGGAGGAAACATGAAGGGTTGGAAAACGAGACTGTTCATCTGGCTGGTGGCGGCCATGCCGCTGCTGGCATCGGCCGCGGACGGAAAGACGTTCCGCTGGTCCTCGCAGGGCGATGCCGCCACGCTGGACCCGCACAGCCAGAACGAGACCTTCAACAACAGCCTCAACAACATGGTCTACGAATATCTGGTCATGCGTGACCGCAAGGAGTTCGGCAAGTTTGTGCCCGGCCTCGCGTTATCGTGGACGAATACCTCGCCAACCACCTGGGTGTTCAAGCTGCGTCCCGGCGTGAAATTCCACGACGGCACCCCCTTTACCGCCGACGACGTGGTGTTCTCCTACAACCGCGCCCGCGAATCAACGGTGACATTCCGGCTCTATTCCACGCAGGCCGGCATCCCCAAAAAAATCGATGACCTGACGGTGGAATTCACCACGCCCGTGCCGAATCCCGTGGAGCTCGAGACGGTGGGCAACATCATGATCCTGAGCAAGGCATGGTGCGAAAAGCACGGCGTGACCAAGCCGCTGGATTACACAAAGAAGGAAGAGTCGTTCGCGACCCGCAACGCCATGGGCACCGGGCCATACAAGCTGGTGGCATGGGAGCAGGGCATCAAGCTCACCCACCGCAAGAATGCCGACTGGTGGGGCGTCAAGGCGGGTTACTACACCGGCAATGTCGAGGTCAGTGAATACCGGCCCATCGCCAACGGGGCGACACGCATGGCGGCGCTCAAATCCGGCGAGCTCGATTTCGTGCTCGATCCGTCGGTGCAGGACGTGGTGCGCCTGCGCAACGACCCGGATATCCAGATTCTCGACGGCGAGGAAACACGGCTGATTTATCTCGGCTTCGACCAGGATCGCAAGGAGTTGCTGTATTCAGATGTGAAAGGCAAAAACCCGTTCAAGGACAAACGGGTGCGACTGGCTCTGTATCAGGCCATCGATATCGATGCGTTGAAAACTTCAGTGATGCGCGGCATTGCCGTGCCGACCGCCATTCCGCTGCCGGGTGGCCTCGCCGCCGGCGTGCCGGCGAGCATGGACAAGCGTCCGGCCTACAATCCGGCTGTGGCGAGGAAGTTGCTGGCCGACGCCGGCTATCCGAACGGCTTCGGTTTCACCATGCACTGCCCGAACGACCGTTATATCAACGACGAAAAACTGTGCGTGGCCATTGCCGCGATGTGGGCCAAGTTGGGGTTGAACGTGCGCGTGGAATCCATGACCAAGGCTAACTTTTTCCCCAAGGTGCAAAAGCACGACTCCAGCGCGCACCTCGCGGGCTGGGGTGGTGCGGCCACCGACGCCATCTTCATCCTGAAACCTGTGATCCACTGCCGTGACGGCAAGGGTGCCGGCGAATCCAACTACGGCGACGCTTGCAACCCGGAAATCGACGCGCTCATCGACAAGCTGGAGGGCGAGATGAACCTCGCCGAGCGGCAATTGATGATCAACCGCGTCACCAAGCTTATTCAGGACGAGGTGCATATCATCCCGCTGCACCGGCAGATGATTCCCTGGGTGGCGCGCAAGAACGTGACCATGGTGCACCGGCCGAACAATGCCGTGTGGATGCCGTGGACGGTGGTGAAGTGACGCGGCCGATGCGGTGCCTGCTGCGCGATGCCTTCGCGGCCTTGCTGTTGCTGATGCTGGCGTCGGCCGGCATCGCGCAGGCCAAGACGTTTCGCTG
>CAYSKY010000633.1:0-2536 GCA_964431425.1 uncultured Burkholderiales bacterium | reverse complement strand
GCACCGAGGTGTCGTCCTCGGCGTGCAGCAAAAAGCAGGGCGGCGCCGAGGTGGTGATGTGCAGGTGCGGTGAATGCGCGCGTTCCTGTTCGGCGGTGGCATTTGCGCCGATCAGTTTCTCCCGGCTGCCGGTGTGGGCGTGCGGCGTACTCATCGACACCACCGGATAGATCGGAGCCGCGAGGCAGGGGCGCGCCGATAACTTGTCGGCGTCGTCCACCGCAGCGTAGGTGGGTGTGGCAAAGCGTGCGATGAGGTCGGCGCACACATGGCCGCCGGCGGAAAAGCCCATGGCGGCCACGCGCGCCGGGTCCAGCGCAAAGTCGGCCGCGCGATGCTTGATGAGTCGCATGGCACGCTGTGCATCGGCCAGCGCCACATCCGGGCCGGCCGCCCAGCCTTCACCGGGCAATCGATAGAACAGCACGAACGCGGTGATGCCGCGCGCGGCAAACCAGCGGCCCATTTCATAGCCTTCGCGGTCGATCACCACCCAGCGATAGCCGCCACCAGGCGCAATGAGGATGGACGCCTTGTTTGGAACGGCCGGGCGGAACACCACCAGACGCGGCCTGGAAATGCCGTGCACGGCGCGGTCGGTGAGCTGCCGATCGGTGCTGCGTTCGATCACCGTTTCCGCCAGCAGCGTGGCGGGAGCGCCTGGTGCGCCATTGGGCCACAGGTCGATGGTCTCGGTGGGCATGGCCAGGCCCGGCGCAGTGGCGACGTTGCCCGCCGGTGGTGGTGTCTGCGCTTCAACCCGTGCGGCGAACAGGGTGGCGAGGGTGGCGGCAATGAATTGGCGACGGGGCGGGAGCACGTGAATTTCCGGCAGAGGGTGGGGTTGGGGTGAGCGCGAATGATATGCCGCCGCGCCGTCTGCCGGCCAGCGCCGAAAGTCGCCGCGGGGCTGTCTCGTTACAGTAATATGACACGCACAGCCGGGCCCAGATGCCCGGCATTTCATTCCGGCGGCGCTCGCGTTGAGTGACACGTTCGGAAGAATCCAAAACAAAGTTTCAGGAGGCTGTATGGGCGAAGTCGTTTTTGCGGCGCCGGATGCCGGCGTTTGGGAACAGGATGGCATTCACTTTCCGCTGCCGATCACACGCTTCCAGCAGGAAGCATTTCCGGAAGGATTCATGCGCGGTTTCCAGTCCGGCACGGCCTGCTACGGCCTGATGCTGGAGTGCCTGGAGCCAAGGTTTGTGAACGGCTTTTTCTACCACCGCCCGCGCATCTTTGGCGCGCCACCCGACGCCAAGGGGCCGCCACCCCGGGAGGTGTTCCAGAAACTGTGCGAAGAAGTGCCGCCGCTCAAGGCGCGGCTCGCCAACGCCGGATCGGCATTTGAACGCAAGCCCTGGCGTGATCACTTGAAGAATTGGGATGAGGTGCTCAAGCCGGCCTCGACGGCCAACCAGATCCGGCTGCAATCGCAGGACTTGTCCGTCATGACCGATGCGCAGGTTGCCGACCATGTGCAGGCCTGCTTTGAAAATTCCAAGGCCATGGTGTTCCAGCACCACATTTACACCATCGACTGCGGCATCCCGGTGGGCGACTTTGTCGGCAGCACGATGGCGTGGACCGGTTTGCCGGCGTCCGAGGTTTCGCAGTGCCTGCGTGGCAGCACGCCGATTTCGGCCGGTGTGACGGACGAGTATCTCGCCGCCCTGCATGCCATTGACAGCGATCCGCAGGCCGCCGCCGTGCTCTACAGCACCGCGAAGCCGGGCGATATCCTGCAACAGTTG
This sequence comes from uncultured Burkholderiales bacterium, assembly GCA_964431425.1. Classification (GTDB taxonomy): domain Bacteria; phylum Pseudomonadota; class Gammaproteobacteria; order Burkholderiales; family Usitatibacteraceae; genus UKL13-2. Next base: position 779 of record CAYSKY010000633.1, on the reverse strand, counting down.
GCGGCATTGCCGGGACTCACGGGTGCCGCCGTCAAGACCTACCTGTCGCTGGTATCGCACCGCGTGGTGGGCGGCTACGACATTTCCTGCAAGACGGCGATCGAATCGCCGGAGATGCTGGTGAAGGCGCTGCAGACGCGCGTTCCCCCCGAGGAAACAGCCGCCGCCGAGCAGCGCGTGCGCGAGCAGATCGCGACCGTGCGCGCGGCGGTGCCGGAATCGCAACGCACCGATTTTGATGAACGCCTGGCCGATGCGCGCCTGATCAACCGGCTGCGCGATGAACGCAGCTACTGGAGCGACCTGTGGGCGGCGGGCATTTCGCGCCGCGCCATGCTGGAAGCCGGGCGGCGTCTCAGTGCCAAGGGCCGCATCCAGCACACCGACCATGTGCTCGACGCCACCTGCAGCGAAGTGCTTGCCATGCTGGCGGGCACGGGCGGGCCGACGGCGGCCGAACTGGCGGCGCGTTTCCAGTTCCGGACCACGGCCACCAACGACATGGCACCGCGTACCCTGAACGGCGAGCCTTCACCGCCACCGCCGCCGGACTGGTTTCCGGCGCATGCGCAGCGCACCATGCGCGCGATCGGTGCCTTCATGGGCCTGACGTTCGGTTCGACCGACAAGACCAGCGAAGGCAGGATGGTGCGCGGCATTTCCGTCAGCAGCGGTGTTTACGAGGGCCGCGCGCGGGTGATCGATCGCATGGATGCGCTGGGTGAAATCCAGAAGGGTGAAGTGCTGGTGACGCGCTCGACCTCGACCGCGTTCAACTA
>CAYSKY010000632.1:0-2538 GCA_964431425.1 uncultured Burkholderiales bacterium | reverse complement strand
GTTCTGGCGGGTGGTGAAGTGGCCGTAACCGCGGTCGTACTTGCGGGCGATGTGCGCCAGCATGCGCACCTGGCGTGAACTCAAAAGGCCGTAGGGGATGGCCACCCGCAGCATCGGCGCGTGCTTTTGCACGTACAGGCCGTTCTGCAGCCGCAGCGGGCGGAATTCGTCTTCGGAGAGCTGCCCGGCAAGGTAGCGCGCCGTCTGCCCGCGGAATTGGGCAACGCGCTCGTCAACAATGGTCTGGTCGTAACTGTCGTACTTGTACATGAATGGCCAATGCAGATGCCCCGGGTTCTCCGGTCAGGTGGCCATCATATTGGGGTGTCGGTTATATCAATAAATACTTTATTAGCACTGTATATTCGTAAAGGATATATAGAGCAGGTCAGGACGCCCTTTTCAGGCTTTAAGCACGATCAAAAAACAGCCCGCCATCAGGGGATGCCGGCCGGGGGCCGCCGGGACCGCTCCGCAGCGAATACCGCTATCATCCCTATTCCACATTCAGTAAAGGGGTTTCACATGGCACTGGTTGATCGCGTCAAGAACATCCTACTCACCCCGAAGTCGGAATGGGACGTCATTGCCGGGGAGACCACCGCCACGATGGATCTCATCAAGGGCTACGTCGCCCCGCTGGCTGCCATCCCGGCCGTGTGCGGTTTCATCGGCGGCTCCGTAATCGGTTATAGCGGATTTGGCATCTCCTACCGCACGCCGATGCTCACGGGCCTCACCATGGCCATCCTCGGCTTTGTGATGTCCATCGTCTCGGTGTTCATTGTTTCGTTCATCGTCAACGCGCTGGCGCCTACGTTTGCGGCCGAGAAAAACGAGTCGCAGGCCATGAAAGTCACCGTGTATTCCTTCACCGCCACCTGGATCGGCGGTGTGTTCAGCATGATTCCCGGTCTGCGCATGCTGGGTGTGCTGGCGGCGCTGTACGGCATCTTCCTCATGTATCTGGGCCTGCCCAAGCTGATGAAGTGCCCGGAAGACAAGTCCATCGGTTACACGGCGGTGGTCATTATTGCAGCCATCGTGGTGTCGGTGATCCTGTCGGTGATCGTCGGTGCCGTGGGTGGGCTGGGCATGGGTGCAGCCGGCATGATGGGGGGCATCGACGCGCCGTCACGCTCGGCCAAGGTCGAGATCGATCCCAGCAGCGGCCTCGGCAAGCTGGAGGCCTTCGGCAAGAAGATGGAAGAAGCCAACAAGAAGATAGAAGCCGCGCAGAAGAGCGGCAACCCGGACGAGGCCGCCAAGGCGGCCATGTCCGCCCTCGGCACCGCCCTGGGCGGCGGCAAGACGGTGGACCCGCTGGACATTGAAAAGCTGAAACCCTTCGTGCCCGAGACCTTCGCGGGTCTCGCCAAGAAGTCCAGCAAGGCCGAGAAGGCCGGCGCGCTGGGCATCATGGTTTCGAAGGCGGAAGCGCGCTATGCGGATGAGGCAGGCGGCAAGCGTGTCGACCTGGAAGTGTCGGACGTGGGCGGCGCAGGCGGCATGCTGGCCTTTGCCGGCTGGGCCATGGTGCAGGGCGAAAAGCAGGACGAATACGGCAGCGAAAAGACCGGCAAGGTGGATGGCCGGCTGGTGCACGAAAAGGTGCGCAAGGATGGCCGCAACGAATACAACATCGTGCTCGGTGAGCGTTTCATCGTGACCGCCAAGGGGCAGGGCGTGGATATCAATGCGCTCAAGTCCGCCGTCGCCGGGCTGGACCTTGGCAAGCTGGAAGGCATGAAAAACGAAGGCGTGAAGTAGCCGGCCGCCGGTAAAGAAACAGTGCCGGTGCGCCCCTAGCGCGCACCGATGGCCCGCCTTTTGGCATCCAGCAGTTTCAGGATCATCGGCGTGAGGATCAGTTGCATGGCCAGTTCCATCTTGCCCCCGGGCACCACGATGATGTTCGGCCGCGACATGAACGAATCCTTGAGCATCGTCAGCAGGTAGGGGAAGTCGATCCCCTTGGGATTGGCAAAGCGGATCACCACAAAGCTCTCATCGGCCGCGGGAATGTAGCGGGCGATGAACGGGTTCGAGGTATCCACCGTCGGCACCCGCTGGAAGTTGACGTGGGTGCGCGAAAACTGCGGGCAGATGTAATTCACATAGTCCGGCATGCGGCGCAGGATGGTATCCACCACGGCCTCGGTTGAATAGCCGCGGGTGGCCTTGTCGCGGTGCAGTTTCTGGATCCACTCCAGGTTGAGGATGGGTACCACGCCGATGATGAGGTCAGCGTGCCGCGCCACATCCACCTTGTCGGTGGCCACGGCGCCGTGCAGGCCCTCGTAGAACATCAGGTCTGTGCCGTCCGGCACCGCTTCCCACGGGGTGAAGGTGCCCGGCAACTGCTTGTAGGGCGCCGCCTCGGCTTCGTCGTGCAGGTAACGGCGCAGCGAACCGGTGCCGGTTTCGGCATAACTGCGGAACAGGTTCTCCAGTTCCTCGAACAGGTTGGACTCGGGGCCGAAATGGCTGAAATGCTGGTTGCCGGCCTTGGCGGCCTCGGCCATGGCCACCTTCATG
>CAYSKY010000631.1:0-2542 GCA_964431425.1 uncultured Burkholderiales bacterium | reverse complement strand
CGGCCGAGCGCGCTGCGCGACTGTTGCAGGACGGTGAAACGCTGGCCATCTGGCAGCCCATTGCCGGCGGCTGAGCCGGCGCGGTTCGCGCCTGGTACGACATGAAGCTGCCGCAGGCATTCGAGATGACTATTTCGCGGGCGGATTTTGTGCGCCTGCTGCCGGCTGCGGTCGGGCACCAGCCGTTCGATGAGACAGTCAATGTGTTCTCCGGCATCGAGCACCAGCCGGCGGGGGCGCGTGGTTGGAAGATTGAGTTACTGCCGCTGCCCGCGCTGCGGATTGGTGCCATCCACCTGGAACGTCATCGCGTGCAGATCAACTTCGACGGCTACGCCGAAGCTGATGTCGCCGCGTTCCTCACGCGGTTTGAACTCTATTTCCGGCGGGGAGGGGGCTGAGTCCCGCGGTCCGTAGGGCCGCTAGACCACTTTGGCCAGCGGCAGGTACAAGTTCACGCAGGTACCGCCGCCCTTGAGTGCCACCACCTCCACCACGCCGTTGAGCTTGGCGGCGCGAGTGTGCATATTCTCCATCCCGCGGCCCTCGGATTTTTCCGGGGGAATGCCGATGCCGTCGTCGGTCACGCGCACCCAGACGCGGGCATTGGCGTAGTCCACGCCAGTGGAAAGTGTGATGCGGTGCGCCCTCGCATGCTTGAGAGTATTGGTGAACGCTTCCTGGACGATCAGCAGGATGCTGCGGGTATTGGCCGGGTCCAGGTAAGCGAGTGGCGGCAGATCGTCCACCGCCCATTCCAGTTCGATGCCAGCAGCGCTGAGGCGCGGCTCCAGGCGGTAGCGCAGGTTGCCGAGTACGACCAGCAGGTCGCTCTCCACCGGTTCCAGCGAATCGATGGTGATTTTCAGTTCGTCGATGCAATCAGCCAGCACCTCCTGCATGTCGTGCTGCGACAGCGAGCCGAGCCGCGACAGTGCCAGCGTTGACATGAGATGCGAGCCGATGCCGTCGTGCATGTCGCGCATCAGGCGCTGGCGCTCCTCTGCCGTGGTGCGTTGGGCATCGAGATAACGCAAGCGCTCGTAGCTCACCGTCAGTTCGCGTTCCCGCTCCTGCACGCGCGACACCAGTTGTGCGTTGAGGGCTTCGTGCTGGTCGAGTACTTGCACGAATCGACGGATGAGCAGGACGGCGACCGCGAACAGCAGCAGCGGGCCGCCCAGCGGCAGCACGTACAGCGTGTCGAAATCCAGCTTCTCCTGGTAATTGACCAGGTCGTGCATGGCGAGGCCGAAGTTGATGTACACCGCCAGCAGCAGAAGCAGGTTTTCGAAGCGCGGTAGGCGCGTCAGGGCGCGCGTCAGCACCCACAGCATGGCCGCGCCCAGAAAGGTGTTGATGACAAAAATAACCACCACCACCTGCATGTTGTCGGTCAGCACCAGGAGCAGCGTGGCGATGATGGCGTGGACCAGCGTTGCTTTCTCGAAGCGCGGTGAATGCTGTCCGCAAAAACGCAGGACGAAGTAGGTTTCCATCGCCACCATCCAGGTCAGTGACGGCGCGGCAAGCACCCAGCCCAAGGATTCGGGGTCGCGGGTGAATGTATGCCAGAGGCGGGCGATGGTCGCCACGCACAGCAGGCCGAAGAAGCCAAACACGGTCTCCTGGCGGCGGCTTCCCCAGAGGGCCAGCGACAGCAGGGCGGTGAGGCCGAGCAGGCCGGCGATGAACTTGGGAGCGCTGGACTGGATGAACAGCCGCTGGTCGAAGCGCTCCCGCAATTGCGGCTGGTCGCCGAACTGTACCTGGGACAGGCCGGCACGGGCCATGCCGTCCGGGTGCAATCGCAGCAGGATCTCGTTGTCACCGTCGCGCAGTAGACTGGGTGGCACGAAAAACAGCTGGGCGGTATTCCAGCTGAGCTCCCGCAAGTCGATGCGCCCGCTCACGCCCAGTAGTACGCCGTTCATGTGCACGGCCACGTTGTTGGTGACGCGCGGGATGTAGATGGCCTGCGGGGAGCGGGGGGCCTTGGCAAGGTTGAAACGCAACCGGTACCAGCCGATGCGGTCCCGGTCGCGGGATTGTTTGCGCCAGCTGTCGGGAAGTTGCACTTGCTGCCACTGAACGTCGTCGCCGGGGTGGTGCCGTACGCCGGTCTGGGCGAAATCCGCAGTCGAAAACTGGATGATCGCAGGCGCAACGGTTGGTTCGGGTGAGGGCGGGCGCTCCTCGACGGCGGATGCCGGTACCGGTACCAATGCGACCAGCAGCAACAGGCATTGCAGCCATATGCCCATGGCCGGACCTGACCGGTCAGAGCGTACGGATGAGTCCCATACGGTTGGCTTCAAACACAGCCTCTCCGCGAGAGTGCACCGCCAGCTTGCGATAGATTTTCTTGACATGACTGGTGACGGTGTGGGGCGAAATGCCCATGAGTTTACCCATCTCGGGGTAGTTGAAGCCCTTGGAGGCCAGCAGCAGTATCTCGCGTTCCCGTTCAGATAGCGCCACGCCGGAGGTGTTCTCGGGAGCGGCGTCCACTGTGGCCGGCTCGGCCTGGAAGCGCTTGAGC
>CAYSKY010000630.1:0-2548 GCA_964431425.1 uncultured Burkholderiales bacterium | reverse complement strand
CTCCAGTACCGTGCCGTCGTCAACCAGAAACCAGTCCGTCCAGCCCGGATAGTTCGGCTCGCAGACGATGGTGGTGCTTCCGCAGCAATCACCGGATTCCACCGAGGCGCGGATGACGGCGGTGTAATCGTCTTTCCATCCCAGCGACATGCTGTTGTAGGGGGCCAGTTTGCGAATTCGCGCCGATACGGTCATGGAATCGCGTTGCACCATCACATCCTGCGCGCGTGGCAATTCACGGATGGCCGATTCCACCATTTCCAGTGCGATGGCGGCTTCGAAAGGGATGTCCATCTGCCGGCGCTGGCGGTTGGAAAGGGTTTCGTGGTCGACGCGACCGGTGATGAGCTTGACGCGGCTGACATGCGCCATGCCGATAAAGGCGGCCATGCCGATGGTCATGGCAGCGATCGCCAGTGCGGTCACGTTCAGTTTGGAGTTGGCGCCGTTGCCGCCGGCCAGGAATACCAGGCAGACCGGGGCGACCACCACGGCCCAGGCGAGAACGAGACGAAGAACGAAGGAAAGTGCGGGTGACATGTGCTGCCGGGAAGTGAAATTTCCGGCAGCTTAGCAGCGTGACAGGCGCTTGCGATGTCGAATCCGACAAAACCGGATTCAGGCCGACCAAAAAGGGCTGCAGGCGGCGTGAAACCCGTTTGGCGTAGTGCGGGCGCAGGCCCGCGATGGCAGGGGAAAAGCGAGTGTGGCTTGGGGCGGGCAGGCCTAGAAGGCCGGAACCCAGACCAGATCAGGAGCCGGCGTCGGCAAGACGCGATCCTGTGCCTCTGCGGCCAACCAGCGGTAGCTGGCGGTAACGTTGATGGTGCTCAGTTCCAGGCCGCATCGCTCGGGGCCCTTTTCGCCATAGAGGCAGATATCCCAGAGGAAAATCTTCTGGCCACCAGGCTTGGCTGACTGTTCACGGCAGACCTGGTTCACTTCCAGCAGGTTGGCGTTCCACTGGGATTCAAAGCGCACGATGATGCTGTTGCACTCGGTGTGCAGCACCCGCGGGGTGCCACTGCGGCTCAGGTAGAACGCCCGGAAAACGTCGTCACCGGACAGCCCCTCGATGGTGATTTCAATGCCGCGCGCGACCATGCCGGAACGGTTGGCGATATCCACCGCCCATTGCCGGTTGGCGGCATGCATAGCGGCGGCCGGATTGCGGGCCGCCTGGGGCGCGACGAATGCCTGCATGTCTGAAAGGCGGCGCATCACTGGGCCCTTGAGTTGGAGGTTCAGCATAGTTGTCGGCTCCGAAATGGGGAAATACAGGGTAATTTGAAGGTGGCGGCCATCCCGGCCACGTTGACCGGGGCCGGGACGGCATCCACGTTACTTATTTGCTAAACGATGCTTTTACGGACTGCGTTGCACTCATGGTGACCGTGCAGGTTGCATTGGACCCTGTGCAGGCGCCGCTCCAGCCTGAGAACGCCTTGCCGCTCGGCGGGGTCGCGGTCAGCGTGACCAGGGTGCCCGGCGCGTAGCTTGCCGAGCAGACCAGACCACAGTTGATGCCGCCGACGTTGCTGGTGATCGTTCCCGAGTTGGAGGCCGACACTTTCAGCGTGTAGGAGGTTGCTGCACCACCGCCACCACCGGCTGTGCCACCACCACCACCACCACCACCACCGCCGCCGCCGCTTGGCGGTGTCAAAGCGGGCGCCGACATTCTGTGCGCCGGCAACGGTAACGTTGCAGGTGCCGGTCCCGGTACAGGCACCTGTCCAGCCGACAAACGTGCTGCCGCTATTGGGCTTGACCGTCAGCGACACCAGCGTGCCGGCCGTGTACGGGGCGCTGCACTTGCTGCCACACGAAATCACCTTGTCGGTCGAGTCGACGTTGCCGCCGCCGGTGCCCGATTTGGTCACCGTGATGAAGTCACCCTGCACCAGCACGGCGGTCATTTGCGCACTGATGAAGTCCCCCATCTCGCCTGCCGCGGGAACGGCACAGGTCGGATCAGAGCAAAGGGCTTCGTTGGTCGTCGGGTCATAGGCGCCGGTGTAGGCATACATCTCGTAGCGGCGGACCACCGTGCGGGTAGTGGGGTCCAACGAGCTGCTGCCCTGCTTCCGGCGACGATTGCCGTTCGAACCGCTGGCGGGTTCTGCCTGGATGATGTCCCAGTCGGCTTCCAGCTGCGCGGCATTCATCGGCACCACGAGCGGGTTGTCGGTCACCAGTTCATTCAGTGTGACGGCTCGCGGCAATTGTTGCCGGTACACCTTGACCCACTGTGCGTTGCCGAAGCGTTCCGGGGCTTCAGGTGGCTCGGGAGCCTCGATTTGCGCGACGACGACCGGCGCTGCGCCTGCAACGACCGGCGCGGCCACGTAGTAGTACGGGTTGGCAATCGCCATCGGCGGGTTGTGGGGAATATAGCTGCCCGGATTGGCGGGATCCTTCACCAGCCAGCGCGATGTGACCTTGGTCGTCTGGGCGTTGTAGTGCACGCCGAAATGCTCGCAGCCGGACGTCGGATAGGTGGCGGGATACCACTGGTAACAGGTGCCACCGAAAGGGGTGCCAGGTG
>CAYSKY010000629.1:0-2550 GCA_964431425.1 uncultured Burkholderiales bacterium | reverse complement strand
GGCCAGGCGCCGCGCTATCTCGGTCTTGCCTACGCCGGTGGGCCCGATCATGAGGATGTTCTTTGGCGTGATTTCGTTACGCAGTGGTTCGGGCACCTGCGAGCGCCGCCAGCGGTTTCGCAGCGCGATGGCGACGGCGCGCTTGGCGGCGGCCTGGCCGACAATATGTTTGTCGAGTTCACTGACAATTTCTTTGGGGGTCATCATCCCGGAAGCCTCGTTAGCCTGCACACACCGGCGATGGCAGGTATGGTGTGTTCTCCCGGGTGACCGGCCGACTTACGGTCGCGCCAAGTCCGGACCGGCGAACATCAATCAAGCGTTTCAATCGTGTGATTCTGGTTGGTGTAAATGCAAAGGTCCCCGGCGATCGTCAGCGACTTCTTGATGATGTCGGCGGGGGACAGTTCGGTGTTCTGCAGCAGCGCCTGGGCGGCCGCCTGCGCGTACGCGCCGCCCGAGCCGATGGCGAGCAATCCCAGTTCGGGCTCCAGCACATCGCCGGTGCCGGTGATCACAAGCGAACTGGTGCGGTCGGCCACGGTGAGCATCGCCTCAAGCCTGCGCAGGATGCGGTCGGTGCGCCAGTCCTTGGCCAATTCGATGGCCGAACGCATCAGGTGGCCCTGGTGCTTGTCCAGCTTGGCCTCGAACCGCTCAAACAGCGTGAAGGCATCAGCGGTGGCGCCTGCAAATCCGGCCAGCACCTGGTCCTTGTACAGCCGCCGCACCTTGCGGGCGGTGGCCTTGACCACGATGTTGCCCAAGGTGACCTGGCCGTCGCCGCCCATCGCGACCTTGCTGCCGCGGCGAACAGAGAGGATGGTCGTGCCGTGAAATTGTTCGGGTTGCATATTGTGGATTCTTTGCGTTTGAACTAGGCAGTTGGGGGCAACTGCGCGCGACTCAAGCCCGGTGCGCGGAGAGCTAGGCGGCCTTTTTGCGCATCAGGATGGCGTGCTTGGTCATGCCGAACACTTCCAGCAGCGCCGCGACGAGCTCATTGAGGTTGGCGAGAATGACCCGCTTCTGCGACAAATGAATGGCTCGGATGGCTTCGAAGAACTGTCCCGCCATGGCAAAGTCGATACGCAGCAACCCGCTAATGTCGACCAGCACCTCCTGCGGCTTGCTGCCCGCATAAATCGACAATTGCTGCAGCATGTCCTTGCTGGTCGGGCTGATCACGCCCTTGAGCGGAAAACCAATCGGGTCCGCCGAGAGCGGGATATGTGTGCCGGTCGCGGTGACCACGCTCTCGCCCGTCGGCCGGTTGACCATCTCCCAGGGCGGCGGTGACATTTCGAACGCCACTGCATATTCGAGGCCCAGCTCCTCATACTCGTGCAGCTTGCCGTCGAGAATGTAGAGCTCAAACAACAGCGACCAGTAGCCCTGACTGGCTGTGAGGGGCTGGCCGGTCATGTCGTTGATCGACTTCTTGAGCATCGCCGTGAACTCATTTAAACCGTTGAACCACAGCGGCACTTTCAGCCGGCGCAGACGCTGAAGCACGATGGAAAACAGTTCGGCTTCCTCGGACAGCATGGCCGACACCTTGTCGAAGCCGACCCGGCAGCTGCCCATGTCGCGGGCAAACGCCTCGAAGCGGTCGATCTCGGCCAGCATGGCGCCGTCCTGGCCGGGATTCATGGCGAAAAAATCCTTGCGCTCGCGCTTTTCCTTGCGGCGCGGGTCCGAGGTATCGGCGGATTCCGACCAGATGGGCGGCGAGCGCTCGAACTTGACCGTGAACAGCATCGACAGCGCGTCGAATTCCTTGCGGTTGTTGGTCAGCTGGTAAAGGTCAAACAGCATCAGCCACACGCGAATGCTGTCCTTTCCCTCTTTGTTCTTGAGGTGGTCCTTCAGGGTTTCCTGGGCGGCTTCGTAGCAATCGGCCGCGTAGAGGATGGCGGCCTCATAGAGCGGCGGGAAGGCGTTGGCGTCCGGTGACAGTTGTTCCGAGGAAAAAGCCCCCGAGCTACCCATGGTCACCTTGATACCGGAGGTGGCGGTGGCTGCGGGTTTGGGGGCGACGCCTGGCTTGCCCTGAATCGGTGTGGCCATCGGTCAGGGGGTCTTGACCTGCTCGGCGTCCACCAAACGGTAGAACAGCGAGGAGTCATTGAGCAGTTCCAGCTTTCCGGACACGATGACAGGGTCCCATGACGAGAAGTCGACCGGCACTTTCGCCATCACTTCAATCATTGAGTCCGGTCCCTGGGAAACGCAAAACGGGCAGTGTGTCGGCAGCGGCGAGATCAGGAAATGCTTTTGTTTCGGGGTGGTGGACAGCGGCATGATGAAGCCGTAGACCTTGACGGTCTGTTTGTCGAGTTCCTTGATTTGCGCCGAGAACTCCGGCCGCATCGTGGCTTTGCCGGCCTTTTTTTCCTCAATGAGTTTCACGTTGCGCAGCACTTGCCACGACAGCACACCGGCCGGCATGTCCTTTTCCTTGATGAAGCTGGAAAGCTGGTCGTCGGAGAGCTTGCTGACTTGCGCACCTGCGCCGGACGCGAGTGCACCGAGCAGCAGGGTCAGGCA
>CAYSKY010000628.1:0-2569 GCA_964431425.1 uncultured Burkholderiales bacterium | reverse complement strand
ACCTCGTGCGGCGCGATGGTGTGGGCATAGCCATGCCGCGCAAGAAAAATCATCTCCGCCTCGCCGAGGCGCCCGAAAGTCAGGTGACCGGAAGGTTCCCCGTAGGGTGTGCGCACAATCTCGCGGCGCGTGATCTCCAGGTTGGCGAGGTTGGTGAGTCCGGTACCACCGATAATCGCCAGCATCCTAGCTACCCTTCTTGGCCCAGATGGCCGGCAGGTTGCGCCACGCGCCGGACACATCCATGCCGTAACCGTAGATGAAACGATTGGGCACGCTGATGCCGACATACTTGGCTTGTAGCGGTTTCTTGCGGTTGATTTCCTCGCCGTAGTCTTTGGTACAGAACACCGCACATTCAACGCTGGCAGCCCCCTGGCTTTTCAGCAGTTCGACGATCGCCGCAAGCGTGACGCCCTCATCGAGAATATCGTCCACCAGCAGCACGTGCCGGCCCTTGACATTGTCACGCGGCGTGACCCGCCAGGTCAGGTGGGTGCCGACGGTCTTCTCGCCATAGCGGGACGCCTGCACGATGTCGAAATCAAGCGGAAAATCCAGCTGGGGCAGCAACTGCCCGGTAAACACCACCGCACCGCCCATCACACCCAGCACCAGCGGGTGCTTGTCGGCGTAATCTCGGTTTAGCGCCTGCGCCACATGGGTGGTGGCGGCATTGACCTCGTCGGCGGTGAACAGTATTTCGGAATCAGCGAGCAGGGCTCGGGCTTCTTGTGAATTCATGTCAGACCCGTGGGTGAGGTTGGGGAATCAGGAACGGCGGCGAAGGTAATCGGCGAAGGTCTTGCCGACTTCGGGATGCTTGAGGCCCAGCGCCACAGTCGCCTTCAGGTAGCCGAGTTTGGAGCCGCAGTCATAGCGCGTGCCCTCGAATTCGTAGGCAAACACATCTTCGCCCTTGAGCAACGCAGCGATGCCGTCGGTGAGCTGGATTTCGCGACCCACGCCGCGCTGGATCTTTTCGAGGTGATCGAAAACCTTTGGCGTGAGGATGTAGCGGCCCACCACGCTCAGCGTGGACGGCGCATTCTCCGGCTTCGGTTTCTCCACGATGGCCGACATTTTTGACATGCGCTCGCCGGCTTTTTTAGAAATCGGCTTTGAGGCGACAATGCCGTACGACGAGGTTTCACGGCGCTCAACATTGAGCACGCCCAGCACCGAGGCACGGTGCTTTTCGTATTGCGCCACCATCTGCTTCATCACGGGTTCGACACCTTCACCGGCATCAATCAAGTCGTCGGCGAGGATGACCGCGAACGGTTCGTCGCCCACCAGGTGGCGCGCGCACAGCACCGCGTGGCCCAAGCCCAGCGCCTCGGGCTGCCGCACATAGACGTACTGCACGCCGGCCGGCAGCATGTCGCGCACTTCCTGCAGCAACTTGTGCTTGCCCTTTTCGGCCAGTTCCGCCTCCAGCTCGTAAGCCTTGTCGAAGTGGTCTTCAATAGTGCGCTTGCCGCGACCGGTGACGAAAATCATCTCAGTGATGCCGGCCGCCGCCGCCTCCTCGACCGCGTACTGGATGAGCGGTTTGTCCACTACCGGCAGCATCTCCTTCGGGCTGGCCTTGGTGGCCGGCAGGAAACGCGTGCCCAGCCCGGCGACGGGAAATACAGCCTTGCGGATTTTCGAGACAGCTTTTTTCATGGAAATTCCGTTCTAGTTTTCAGAAAGCAGGGCGAGAAACTGTGCTTCATCCAGCACCGCCACCCCCAGCTCACGTGCCTTGTCGAGTTTACTCCCCGCCTCGGCACCGGCAATGACGAAGTCGGTCTTCTTCGAGACGCTGCCCGACACTTTTGCGCCGCAGGCGTCCAGCTTTTCCTTGGCTTCGTCGCGAGACATTCCGGATAAGGTGCCGGTCAACACCACCGTCTTGCCCGCAAACGGCCCTGATCCGGAACGTGCAGCGGCAGGCTCGGCTTCCTCCCAGGTCACACCACCCGCGCGCAGCTGTTCGACAATTTCGCGATTGTGCGGTTCTTCGAAGAAACGGCGGATGCTCTCGGCCACCACCGGCCCCACGTCTCGAACCTCCAGAAGCTGCTCGACACTTGCGTTCATGATGGGTTCGAGGCGCCCGAAGTGGCGCGCCAGGTCGCGGGCGGTCGCTTCACCGACCTGACGAATACCGAGCCCAAAAAGAAACCGCGCGAGCGTGGTCTGCTTGCTGTGCTCGATGCCCTGCAGCAGGTTTCCTGCGGATTTTTCCGCCATGCGATCCAGGTTTGCCAGCGCGGCAAGCCCCAGTCGATACAAATCGGCCGCCGTCCGCACCACGCCGGCATCGACCAGCTGTTCGACCAGCTTGTCGCCCAGTCCTTCGATATCCATGGCGCGGCGCCCGGCAAAATGCAGCAGCGCCTGCTTGCGCTGGGCCGGGCACACCAGCCCACCGCTGCAGCGTGCGACCGCCTCACCTTCAAGCCGCAGGATGACCGACCCGCACTCAGGACAATGGGTGGGCATGACGAATTCCCGCGCGTCAGGGGGGCGCTTTGCATAGATGACGGCCGCCACCTCAGGAATCACGTCGCCCGCGCGC
>CAYSKY010000627.1:0-2573 GCA_964431425.1 uncultured Burkholderiales bacterium | reverse complement strand
GTGCATCTGGCGCAAAAGCGCCTGTCACCCGCGGCACTGGCGATGAAGAATTTTCTGGTGGCCGAAGCCGGATCGTTTCTGCGCAGCGAAGGACTGGACTGGCCGCAGAGGTCAATGCAGCCCTTGAAAGGCGTCAAATCCACGCCCGCGACCAGGCCGAAAGTGCGAAAGCCGGCCGGTCGAAAATAATCACTGGCGCGGCTTTCCAGCCATTTCGGGCCTGGGAGCCGCGCCAGTGCTGGCGTTTGATGGCTCGGGCCGCTCAATAGCGAAACAGGCGTTTGGTCAATGACTGCTTTCGAGGGACTCGACAGGCGGGTTTCGTCCCGTAGCGGACCTTGGGGTTTTCCGAAAGCGGTCATTCAGAAATGCAACGAATGACTATTCCCAGATCGATCCGCCAGCGTCTCAAATGGGGCGGTTGAACGAGAAGACTGCCCTTGCACCTGTGTCCTCGTCCAACTCCGTCAATCCGCGAGATAGCAATGTGCAAGCGTCATCGCGGGATCGCAATAAGCCTTGACCGATCTCACCAAGTCGAATGTGTGACCGTGTTTTAGCTGCCCCCCTAAGCCTCTTCAGGGATGCGAGGTGGGATTCACTGGTGACGAACTTATTCCAGGTCCCCATGCCAACCGGTTCAGGATTGAATCGAACGTTCAAAGTGACTGTGCTGCAACCGGGCGCCGGCGATTGATCGACCGCCTGCGGCACCAGAACGACGGTCGCTGTCATTTTGTTCATTGCAGTAAAGGAAGTGACTTGGAAATTCCACGACGTACCGCCTGCGTGAACAGACGAGATAGCTGCAAACAGAGCAGAGATCACTAAGTACCCTCGAAGACGGCGTTTGCGCGAAGCAGTCATCTCAGTTTCTAAGCCTTATCGGAACGGCTGCACTTGGCCGGTAGCCGCCCGTCGATCACGTTGGTTGTTCTTGAATTGTAGGCAAGAATCGCGGCACTTTTACCTTGAGCAGACGGACCAGCGTCGGGTCCATATATTCATATTCATCGGGTATATCGAGACAGATAACACGCTTGTTCAACAAGTGCGCTCGGTACTTGGCGTTTAGCTTGTTTCTATGGGCTTTCTCCATCACAAAGATCACTTCCGCCCACTCAACTAACTCCGGCGTCAATGGATTGTCCGCATCGTGATTCGTGCCCGCAGACGCGCATTCGAGGCCAGGGTGGCTGGCAAAGACTTGTTCAGCCGTCGGGCTCCGCAAACGATTCTGACTACAGACAAAAAGCACACGCTTCATGTCAATCTGGTCCACCTAAATAATGGAAAGAACGCAATCCCCGAATTTTCGACCATCCTGCAAGCCGGCTTGGTGCCCACAGTGAACGACTGCTCCTGGCCGATTTGAGTCGCTCAATTCTATGCACACTTTCGACCCGTTGCAGTCGTTCGGGTTTCTACAAAGCGGACGCTCAACGTTTTCCGACAACCTCAAACCGCACAGACTCTCCGCTGAGTATTTCTTGCCTGACGTGATCGGTCATGGGGCTCTTGTTCTCTAGGCTATCAAGCGTATAGCTATGTAGCGAAACGCGGGCTCTTTCCGGGCGACTATCGTGCCAAGTCACGCTAAATCCAAAACCATGGTCATCGACGCTGGTGTTTCCAGCGAAACTAAATCCTGTTGATGTTTCGAGGTGAAACTCGAAAACTTCATACGTGGGCGGCCTGCTACGAAGGTCAGCAAAGACTTCTGCTGCTGTCTTGGGGTTGTCCAAGACAGCCGGCCCCTCAGGGTACAGTTCGTCAATTGTTTTCCCTGGCCGACTAGTTTGCGCACTCTCGACCATTGAAACAGCGACAACTTGCCCTGATTCCAGTGGCAACCAGTCCTCCCATAACAGGTAACTGCGGTCACCTACAGGCGGGTACTTGCTGGCCGAGATTACAAGGTGCGGAGGTTCCTCGTCGGTTCGAACTGCCGACACGTTGACGCTCAACAAAGCAAAGCCGTCTGCCGAAACTGTAACCCGGTGAATTGAGTCGATTTCAACCTTAATCGCGGGCATGTTTCAATCCCTGGGTGATCGGCGGAGGGCTGTTCTTGGCCGAATGCAGACTCACAACTCAAGCCTGACTCGCCAGTCTAAAGAGCACATACGCTAACCCAATCGCGGAAAGGACAAAGAATGCGGCCAAGTAGGCGGATGCCAAGAAGTCGGCAATTCTGAGTGCCCTGCTACCGCGTTTTAGCGCCAATTCCTTCTTAGGCACCACAGCGGCCAGTGCGAACAAGATGCTGCCGAACGATATGAGTGCATTCTCATGTCCCCGTAGGAGCATAAAAGCCGACGCGGCGAACATCACCCAAGCGAGTATGGCCATCGTCAGTCGTGCAAACGGTGCAGTCATTGCCTAAACTCACAAAAAATAAGTCGGTTTCATCCAAGTATTCGACGGAAACTCAAACGTCCGCTCCTGGCCGAAAGCAGCCTGTGAGTCATACGCCAACTATCACCCAGCTTTTGTTGGATTGGCAAGCAAAGACCGCCTGCGACGCTTGGCAAAAAGCCTGGCGAATCGGGGTGCGGGTTTCGCTGCACGAG
>CAYSKY010000626.1:0-2581 GCA_964431425.1 uncultured Burkholderiales bacterium | reverse complement strand
CGCTGGATCAGGTTTCGCAGTGGCGCGGTCAGCCGCCAGGAGGTACTTTCCTCGATGGACAGATACGCGGCACGCGCAGCCACCACGGCTTCATCCTGCGCCTGCAAAGCCCCTTGCAGCGCCTGAATGGTCCCGGTGTATTCCGTCTCCATGCGTTGCAGCGCCTCGTGCGCAGCAGCAGCGGACTGGCGCGCCTCCCGCAACTCTGCATCGAATACCACCGTGCGCCGCTTGAGTTCTGTGCGGGTCGGCCCGTGTCCGCATTCGACGCCGCCTGCGAACAGTTGCGCCAGCGATTTTTCAGGCTCGCCGCCGATGTGTTTCCCTGGGTAGAACAGTCGCGCCGGCAGGCTCAAGCCGATTGATGCCGCCGCGGGAGCCGGTTGTCCCGCAAGATTTTTCAGAGGCGCCAGATAGCGCCCCGCATAGTCCTCCGCCGTGCCGCCCACGGCTTCAATGTATGCGGCAGGCCGACCGGCCACGGCCAGTAATGCCGCGTTCCATTCTTGCGCGGAGGCGTTCCATGAAACCAGCGAAGCCCCAGCATAGCCTGCCAGGCGTTCGGTAAACGCCCCCAGCTTTGAAGCCACCACCGGCAATCCGGTCCGCATCGCCGCCGTCAGCGTGTAGGAATAGCTTTCCGGAATCTGTGCGGGAAACAGGAAAGCGCTGGCATGCGCGAGACCGACGAGCAACGGCAGGTCGGCCTCGGTGTAGCTGCCGTGCACCGTCACGGGCAGATCGCCGGCGGCGTCGAGCACATGCTCGGTATGGCCGAGCACTTGGAAGTGAAGCGGCAGATTGCGGGCGCGGGCGTCGACGGCACAGGCGCGAACCACTTCCAACCCCTTCTCCACGGTGAGGCCGCCCAGAATCAATATCTTGTGCGGCACCACCACTGCCGGCCGCGATGCTTCGGGATGGAGCCACACCGCGAGGTTCACACCCGGCAGAAACGGCGCCAAGCGGTCCCGCAGATCCTGCGACGGGCAGATGACGCGCTCCGCCCCGGCCAGCAACTTGAGCATCGCTGCACGCCAGTCGTGGAGCGAAAGCCCCCAGTGATTGGCGACATCCGATTCCGGAACATGGGCACCCGGCGACAGGTGGTACTGCGGCGTCAATGGAAAGTAGTCGTGCAGGGTCACATCCAGCGGCACGCCCATCCTTTCCGCAAGGGTCAGTATCCACAGCGGTTGCTGGTGAATATGGTGGATATGCACGCGCGCAGGTGACAGCGATGCCAGCAGCGCCAGCAGTGCAGCTTCGTCGTCCGGCAGGTCAAAGCTCATTGCGAGCGGCTCGCCCGCCATGCCTTGCCCGCGCAGCCACTGCAGGCCCAACTGGCCTGCACCCTGGGGGCGCAGCACCAGCACCTCGGCGCCGTCTTCCACCATGTGTGCCAGATCCTGCACGTGCTTCTCGGTCCCGCCGCCCCATTGATGTGTGACAAACAGCAGGCGCGGCCGTGGCGAAGCCGCCAGCCGCGCGACATCAGCGTTCGCGCGCAGCGGCCGCGCCGGGTCCTCGGCAAAATGCCGGGCGATCCATTCGCGGTACTGCGGGTAACGCACGTCGATCACTTGCTGCGCACGAATCTGGCCCGGCTTCGCGTCCTGGCCGAACGAAACTTCGCCGCGGTGCAGCACGAAGGTGTCGCCGCAAAGACGATGGGTAAACCCCTTGGCGGCGGCGCGCACGCACCAGTCGTTTTCCTCGCCGTAGCCGCGACCGAAGACCTCTTCATCAAACAGGCCGGTTTCGTTCAATGCAGGACGTCGCAGGAACATGCAAAAGCCCACCGTGGTGGGTACCGCCACGCTTTGCCCTGCGTTGACTTTGGCCATCAACGCATCCAACCCGGCACCCGTCCAGCCCTCCGGCAGGGGATTGTTTGCGCCGATCCGCGGGTAGCTGGCCAACGTGGCGTTATTCGAAAACGGATTGACGCTCGCGATTGTCAAATCACGCGCCACGCAGGCCAGCAGCCGGTCCACCCAGTCGGCGTATACCTCGGTATCACTGTTGAGCAAAACAACGTCGCGATCGGGGTGCAATGCCATGGCGCGGTTGACCGAAGCGACGAAGCCGCGGTTGGTGTCGTTACGCAGCAGGGTGATGCGGCCATCTGCGGCCAGCGCATCGAGCATGGCGGGCATGCCGGGCTCCGGACTGGCGTCGTCCACCACCACTAATTCGATCGGGGTGCGTTGCGTTCCCGCCAGCACGCTCTCCAGACAGGCGCGGGTTTCTTCCAGTCCGCGATAAACAGGGACGATGATGTCAACAACGTTCAAGCGGGACTTTCAGCAGGAGGGAGTGGGACCGGAAACATCAGGGCGCACAGCGCACACGAAGGGCCAAATTATAAGCGACCGCCCCACATGCTGCCTCTATCCGGCAGCCCGTTCTCCGCGACCCGCGAGGTAGATGCCAGCCAGCAGCAGCACAAATCCGGCCAGTTGCAAGGGCGCAAAGGCCTCGCCGAAAATGAGCCACGCCAGCAATGCAGACCCGATTGGCTCACCCAGGATGACAATGGCAATGAGTCTATCGACTGGGAAATCGAGTTGGACCATGC
>CAYSKY010000625.1:0-2595 GCA_964431425.1 uncultured Burkholderiales bacterium | reverse complement strand
CGCCAAAGGTGGGCTCGAGGGCGGCAACAATATCGACCAGCTTGTCCGGGTCGTTTTAGTGGACTTCGATGTAGAAGACGTCAATGCCGGCGAATTTCTTGAAAAGCACTGCCTTGCCTTCCATGACGGGCTTCGCGGCCAGCGGACCGATATTGCCCAATCCCAGCACGGCGGTGCCATTCGTGATCACGGCGACCAGGTTGCCGCGCGCCGTCAGATTCCGCGCCTGTGCCGGGTGGGCAACGATTTCTTCGCAGACCGCCGCCACGCCGGGTGTGTAGGCCAGCGCCAGATCGCGTTGCGTAGCCAGCGGCTTGGTCGGCGTGACCTCGATTTTCCCGGGGGTGGGGAACTGGTGATATTCGAGCGCGTTTTTCTTCAAATCATGCATAGGGACTCCGAGGGCTCCGCCATCAGGGAACACCGGCAGACACGCGCCCGGTTGCCAGCCGGGACAATCGCGGGGGGAATACCGGTCGTGGATCGCTGCTCGCGGCAGCGTTTTCTAGTTGTCATATTTGGGGATTTGCCAGACAAATCCAGTTTAGCACGCCCCCTCTGGCGCGATTCCCGCGTGGCCGGCTGTCGAAGAGCAGGGTGTCGGGGGGGCTTGACAAACGTAACGACATATCTAATTATATGGTTATGTATCGAGATTATATGAAGTCCATCCCCGACGCCTGGCGCAACATTGCGCGGGTTTTCACCGCGCTGGGTGACGAGCACCGCCAACGCATCCTGCTGACTTTTGAACCGGGAGAACGTCTGAACGTCGGGCAGATTGTGGCGGTGTCCACGCTGTCGCGGTCTGCGGTCTCGCACCACCTGAAAATTCTGCGCGAGGCCGGGGTGCTGGACAGCGAGAAGATTGGCAAGGAAGTGTATTTCTGGCTGAACAAGAAGCAGATACGGGAATCGTTGGTCGCGGTGATGGACTACCTGAAGACCCAATAATTTTTTTGTCCGATATGTCGAAATATTTGGTTATATGAGGTGTCGGGAATGAAGAAACAGCGGCGGAAGTTTCTGGGTGGTGTAGGGGCGGGGCTGTGCATGGCCTGCATTGGCGGCGCGGCGCATGCACTCAAATTGGGTTTGGACGAAGGTGCCACTCTGATGAATCCCTGCGCCGGGACGTTGCCGGCGTCGTTGCGCGAACACGGACTGGTGCGTGCCGCGTTCCACGGACTGGAGGCCCGGCAGATCTGGGATTGCCACGCCCACCTGCTGGGAACCGGCGACTCTGGCAGCGGCTGCTGGATCAATCCGCAAATGGAGTCGGTGCTGTATCCGCGGCAATACCTGCAGAAAAAATTCTTCCTCAACGCCGCCTGCGTCGATGAACAACAGTTTCGCGTGGATCGAGATTTTGTCGCCCGACTTGCCGGCCACATCGACGCGTTCCCGGCGGGTGCCGGGCTTATGCTGCTCGCTTTCGACCAGACCTATCGTGAAGATGGCAGCCTCGACAAGACCCGCGCAGCCTTTCATGTTCCCAATGGCTACGCCGCGCAGGTCGCAAAGTCGAATCCCGGCCGGTTTCGTTTCGTGTGCTCGGTGCATCCCTATCGGCGCGATGTGGTCGAGGCCTTGCAATCGGCCGCAGCCAACGGTGCGGTCGCGATCAAGTGGCTGCCTTCCGCCATGGGCATCGACCCGGGTTCGCCGCGCTGCGACCGCTTCTACGCCGAAGCCGCACGGCTCGGCCTGCCGCTGATCACCCACGCTGGACAGGAACGCGCGGTGAAGGGGGCTCATCAGCAGCAGTTCGGCAATCCGTTGCGCCTGCGCCGTGCGCTGGAGCAGGGCGCGAAGGTGGTGGTGGCGCATTGCGCCACAATGGGCGAGGATCGCGACCTTGACCGCGGGCCATCGGGGCGCTACCGCGAGAGTTTTGAACTGTTCGCGCGGCTGATGGATGAACCGCAGTGGGAGGGACGGTTGTTCGGCGACATCTCGGCGATCGTGCAGACCAACCGCGCGTCCTACCTTCCGCGTATCGTCGAGCGCGATGCCTGGCACCACCGGCTGTTCAACGGGTCGGACTATCCGCTGCCCGGCGTGATGCCGCTGTTCTCGGTCGACAGCATGGTCGAGCAAAACTGGCTGCCGGCAGGCGCTGCGTCCGTGATCAAGCAGCTTCGCGAATACAATCCGCTGGTATTTGACTTTGTACTCAAACGCACGCTTCGCATCCATGGCCGGCATTTGCCCGATGCGATTTTTGAAACCGGCAAGTTTTTCCTTCGCCAACCTGCCTAGGGACCGATCGTGACGACACCCACCAGTTCAAGCCCCGCCAACAGCCAGTTCGCGTTGCTCGGCCAGCGCCGGTTTGCACCATTCTTCTGGACCCAGTTCTTAGGTGCCGGCAACGACAACATTTTCAAGTTTGCCTTCACGGTGCTGGCCACTTACCAGGCAGCGGAGTGGGGCGGCATGGATGGCAAGCTGGCCGGTCCCATCATCGGCGGCTTGTTCATCCTGCCCTTCGTGCTGTTTTCCGCAACATCCGGACAACTCGCGGACAAATACGATCGGGCAGCCATTGCACGACTGGTCAAGAACCTGGAGATCGCCTTCATGCTCGTGATC
>CAYSKY010000624.1:0-2598 GCA_964431425.1 uncultured Burkholderiales bacterium | reverse complement strand
CAGTTGCCCACCCTGCGCAATGATCTCGTCAATCGCTGACACGACCAGGTTCAGGCCTTTCTGCTCGGTGAGCCGGCTGACCACGCCGAACAAGAGCGAATTCTTCGAAACTGCCAGCCCCATCTCGGCCTGCAAGGCAATCTTGGATTTGGCCTTGCCGGTGCGGCGCGCTGCGTCGTAGGTCGCCGGAATCAGCACGACTCCGGAGGGATCCCACACAGACTCGTCCACGGCATTGAGGATGCCCGACAGCACATCGCTGCGCGCGCGCAGCAGGCCATCGAGACCGCAGCCCTGCTCCGGCGTCTGAATCTCACGCGCGTAGGTGGGGCTGACGGTGGTGATGTGGTCGGCATAGAACAGGCCGGCCTTCATGAACGAAATCTGACCGTAAAACTCCATGCCGTCGATACCGTTGGCCACCGGCGGCAGGCCGAGGTCCGCAAAGTGATCGGCGGGAAACACGCCTTGATAAGCCAGGTTATGAACCGTGAACACCGAGCCCACCGGCGCCGGCAGGCGTGCCCGCGCGAAGTGCAGGTAGGCCGGTGCCAGTGCCGCGTGCCAGTCGTGGCTGTGCAAGACCTGCGGGCGCCATTTCGGGTCGGCACCCAGCGCCAGCTGCGAAGCCATCCAGCCCAGCAGCGCAAAGCGCCGGTGGTTGTCGGCGTAGGCCTGGCGGCGCGCATCTTCATACGGGTTGCCAGGGCGGTCGTAGAGCGCCGGTGCATCAATCACATAGGCGCGCAGTCCCTTGCCCACCGCCGGCAGGGTGCCGGTCATGAGCCGAACCGGTTCCTGCCACGGCGCAGACAGGTTCGCCACCACCACACCGTCCTGCAGCGCCTCGCGAATGGCGGGAAAGCCCGGCAGCAGCACGCGCACGTCGCATCCCACGCCCTTCAGCGCAGTCGGCAAGGCACCGGCGATGTCGGCGAGCCCGCCGGTCTTCAACAGCGGAAAGATTTCGGCACTGACCTGCAGGACCTTCATGCCGGCGTCGCTTCGGCATGCTTCTTCAGCATTTCCTTGGTGATCAGCACTACGCCCGTTTCGGTGCGTTCAAAGCGCTGCGCATCGAGCACCGGATCCTCGCCCACCACCAGCCCTTCCGGCAGCTCGCAATTGCGGTCCACCACCACACGGCTGAGGCGGCAGTTGCGGTTGACGGTGACGTTGGGCAAGAGAACCGCCTGCTCCACCTTGCAGAAGGAATGAATGCGCACTTCAGAGAACAGAACCGAATGCGCCACGTACGAACCCGATACGATGCAGCCGCCGGAGATCACCGTGTTCACGGTGATGCCGTTGGCACCCAGCGCGTCCGGCACAAACTTGGCCGGCGGCAACTGGCGCTGATAGGTCCAGATGGGCCAGTCGGGGTCGTAAATGTCCAGTTCCGGTGTGGTGGAGGCCAAATCCAGGTTGGCGGACCAGAAGGCGTCAATGGTGCCCACATCGCGCCAGTAATGTGCCGGGGTTTCGACGCGCGAGACACAACTCATGCTGAACGGATGCGCAAGAGCCCGCTTCTCGCCGACGCAACGCGGAATCACGTCCTTGCCAAAGTCGTGGCTGGAATTCGGATTGGCGAGGTCCTCCTCGAGGATTTGGTACAGATATTCGGCGTCGAAGACGTAAATGCCCATGCTGGCCAGCGACATGTCGGGCTTGCCGGGCATGGCAGGCGGATCGGCGGGCTTTTCCATGAACTCGGTGATCTGGCGGTGCGGGCCGGTGGCCATTACACCGAAGGCGCTGGCCTCATTGCGCGGCACCTCGATGCAGCCGACGGTGACGCCCGCGCCGCTTTCCACGTGGTCCCAGATCATCAATGAGTAATCCATCTTGTACACGTGGTCACCCGCCAGCACGATCACGTACTCGGGGTTCGAACCGCGGATGATGTCGAGATTCTGGAACACGGCGTCGGCCGTACCGCGATACCAGTGCTCCTCGCCCACGCGTTGCTGCGCAGGCAGCAGGTCCACCATTTCATTGAGCTCGGCGCGCAAAAAGCTCCAGCCGCGCTGCAGGTGCCGCAGCAGCGAATGCGATTTGTACTGTGTCAGCACCGCCATGCGGCGGATGCCGGAGTTGAGGCAATTGGACAGCGCGAAATCGATGATGCGGAACTTGCCGCCGAAATACACCGCCGGCTTGGCGCGCCGGTCGGTAAGCTGCTTCAGGCGCGACCCGCGTCCGCCGGCCAGCACCAGCGCGACGGTACGGCGCATGAGCTGGTGGACCTGCATGTTCTTGGGGTTCGCGCGGCGGAACGAATTGGAAGGCACGGCCACTCCTCGGGTAGTCTCAGGCCGGTGAACAGGAACAAGAAAACTTGGAAATACGGGGCGCCGCGACCGGACGCAGCACACGCCCGTTCATTTTGACCGGTCTGGGGCCGCTTGCAAATTGCGGATCGTCAAATGTGACCGAGATTGTAGTGGCGTGAATGCGCCGCGCCGGCCTCCGGTTAGCCAGGCTGCAGAGGTCCAATCGCCGGCCGCTGCCTCAGCCTAAAAATGCCAAACTCCAGCATTGGCGCGGCGCCCGGGTTATTTTTGCCCGGCACGCCGCGCCAATGCTGGAGTTTGA
>CAYSKY010000623.1:0-2599 GCA_964431425.1 uncultured Burkholderiales bacterium | reverse complement strand
GGCGCATGCCATGCACCCGCTTGATGGCTTCGAGCATGTACACCCCGCCGCCCACGCGCCACCAGTGGTTGCCCATGCCTTCCATGAATCCCCAGCGGCGCTGCCACTGCGGGGTCTCACAGGGCGGGATGTAGCAGGCGAGGCGACCGGCGGAGGGTTCGAAGCCCAACAATTGCAGCCAGTCCTTCATACGCACCAATGAAACAAACTGCCCCTGCCATGGATACCCGCGCGAATTCCACATTTTCTTGACACCAAACAGGCTCCAGGGATTGAAGCCGATGATAAGAATGCGCCCTTCCGGCCGCACCACCCGATCGACTTCGCGAAGTATTTCATGGGGATTACCGTTGAACTCCAGCACATGCGGCAGTACGCAAAGATCGATGCTTTGTGCATCAAACGGCAGCTCGTGCCACTGCGCACGCACGCCGGCGCGCTCCACCGGATCCACAGTCAGTCGGTGCACGATGCGCGATTCGCGCAACAAATCCAGGTGCGGCATGCCCAACTGGATGGCGTGATAGCCAAAGATATCCGGGACGATCTGGTCCAGCCATGCCTGCTCATGCGACAGCAGGTATTCGCCCAGAGGCGACGCAGACCACTCGTGTAAACTTTCGTATGACATCGCGGCATTTTAATCCATCACAACCGCGCGTCCGCGCCTGATTGATTCCCTTGATTCACGTTCATCCCGTCCCCGCGTTCTCAGACAACTATTTGTGGGTCATCCACGACGGACGCCATGCGGCCGTGGTCGATCCGGGTGACGCGCGCCCGGTAATCGATTACCTCGTTCGCGAGGGCCTGCAACTGGTCGCTATTCTTTGTACCCACCATCATGCGGATCATGTGGGGGGTATTGCAGGCCTGCTGGATTTTCTGGACCTGCATGGAAAGATCCCGGTGTACGGCCCGGCCGGCGAGAACGTTCCTGGGCGCACGGTGGCGCTGCGTGGGCATGATCGCGTCACGCTGGATGCGCCCAGCCTGGCGTTTGATGTCATCGATGTGCCGGGCCACACCGCAGGCCACATTGCTTACTACGGGCAAGGGTTGCTGTTTTGCGGCGATACGCTGTTCGCCTGCGGCTGCGGCCGCCTGTTTGAAGGCACCGCAGCGCAGATGAAGCAGTCCCTCTCGGCGCTACGTGACCTGCCCCCAGACACCCGTGTCTACTGCGCCCACGAATACACAATGTCCAATATCCGCTTCGCAGACGCAGTCGAACCGGGTAACGCCGCGCTGCAGGAGCGCAAGTCAGTGTGCACGGCACTGCGGGCGCAAAGCCAACCCACCCTGCCGACCACCATCGGCGCCGAAATCGCCACCAACCCGTTCATGCGCTGGGACCAGCCGGACGTCATCGCCGCTGCCAGCCTGCGCGCCGGGCGCGCCCTGGCCACCGACGTTGAGGTATTTGCATCGATCCGTGAATGGAAAAACAACTTCTAGCCTATGACCACCTTTGCTATCCGACCCACCACCCCCGCCGATGTTCCGGTGATTTTTGACCTCATCCGCCAGCTCTCGGTCTATGAAAAACTGGAGCACATGGTGACCGGCACCACGGCCATGCTGCACGACAACCTGTTCGGCACACGGCCTTCCTGCGATTGCCTGATGGCCGAGGAAAACGGTAGTCCCGTCGGCTTTGCGCTGTTCTTCACCACCTTTTCCACGTTCCTTTGCCAGCCCGGCCTATACCTCGAAGACCTGTTCGTGGTGCCGGACGCGCGCGGCAAGGGGTTTGGCAAAGCGCTGCTGAAGGAGCTGGCCCGCATCGCACGCCAGCGCAACTGCGGCCGGTTCGAGTGGCGCGTGCTGGACTGGAACGAGCCCTCCATCCAGTTCTACAAATCGCTGGGCGCGTCCATCATGCCGGAGTGGTACCTGGTGCGCATGACCGGCCCCGAGATCGAAACGCTCGCGAACAGCTAGTCTGTCCCCGTCCAGGGGATGGTTGAGTATCACCGGCAAGTCATGCGAACCTTACGGCCCGCGCGAGGCCCAAGCCCTGCGGAGTCATTGCCGCTGTACTTGACCAGCCGCAACACTCCAAGCATAATAACTTCTTATAAAACAATCGCTTCTAAAATATTTCTAATGCGTTTTCTGCAGATCGCCCCGCCCTTTCTGGCAGCCGTTTTTCTACACGGCACCGT
This sequence comes from uncultured Burkholderiales bacterium, assembly GCA_964431425.1. Classification (GTDB taxonomy): domain Bacteria; phylum Pseudomonadota; class Gammaproteobacteria; order Burkholderiales; family Usitatibacteraceae; genus UKL13-2. The sequence continues at coordinate 431 of CAYSKY010000623.1, read as the reverse complement.
CGCGCATGCCCAGCAGCCAGCCGCAGCGCAGGTGGCAGGTGTGCATCCGACAGCCGCCGGCGTCGCGGGCGCGGAACGGGCGGCAGCAACCCGACAGGTCGACATTGCGCCGGACCAGGCCTTTGATGACGCCGATCTCTGGCAGCGCGTGCGCCGGGGTTTTGTCATGGGTGAGCTCAACTCGCCGCTGGTGCAGGAACAGGAGAATTGGTACGCGAGCCGCCCCGATTACATCCAGCGCTTTGTTGACCGCGGTTCGCGTTACCTCTATCACGTGGTACAGGAAGTCGAACAGCGCGGCATGCCCACCGAAGTGGCCCTGTTGCCGGTGATCGAAAGCGCCTTCAACCCGCAGGCCTATTCGCGCGCCAAGGCCGCCGGCATGTGGCAGTTCATCCCCTCCACCGGCAAGCACTACAACCTCACCCAGG
>CAYSKY010000622.1:0-2600 GCA_964431425.1 uncultured Burkholderiales bacterium | reverse complement strand
CCTCGACGCCGCCGTGGCCGGCGCGCAGTGCAAGTTCCTGGTGGCCTCGTTCACCACCGACTGGCGCTTCTCGCCGGCGCGCTCGCGCGAGATCGTCAAGGCTTTGCTGCAGGAAAAAAAGAACGTGACCTACGCTGAAGTCGACGCCCCACACGGCCACGATGCGTTCCTGCTCGACAACGCGCAGTACCACGGTGTGGTGCGGGCTTTTTTAGGGAGGGCTTTGACATGATGCGCACAAGCCCAAGCCGGCACCCACGCTTTTCACTGCCCCCTTTAGGAAAGGGGGCCGGAGGAAGCGAAGCGACCGACGGGGGATTTACGGTCGTCGCGATTGGGCGGGGGACAACAGCATGATCACCCGCAAAGACTTCGAAGCCATCGCCGGCTGGGTGAAGCCCGGCAGTTCCGTGCTCGACCTGGGCTGCGGCGACGGCTCGCTGCTCACCTATCTTGCCGAGACGCGACAAACCACCGGCTACGGCATCGAGAACGATGACGCCGGCATCCTCGCCTGTGTCGGTAATGGCGTGAACGTCATCCAGTCCAACCTCGAAGCGGGCCTCAAGGAAGTGGACGATGGCGCCTTCGACTACGTCATCCTCTCGCAAACCCTGCAGGCCATGCGCCGCACTGAAGCGGTGATCGACGAAATGCTGCGCGTGGGGCGCGAGGCGATCGTTACCTTCCCCAACTTCGGCTACTGGCAGCATCGCTGGCAGATCCTGCGCGGCCGCATGCCGGTGTCCGACAGCCTGCCCTACCAGTGGCACAACACACCCAACATCCACATGTGCACGGTGGCCGATTTCGATGTGTTCTGCGCCGAGCGGGATTTGAAGGTGCTGAACCGGCTGGTGATCAACGGCGAGCGGGAGCAGACCGCATTTCCGAACTTGTTAGGGACGCTGGCGTTGTATCGCTTATCCGCTACAAACACCGAAAGAGATATAGGCCGAAACTAATTCGCGAAAGAAATACACGACCACCTAGGGCCGGAATCGCTGGATGTTGCGCACCAACGTCTGGCCAGCTCCAAACGTATACGTGAACATCCCTTGGTCCCCTGCCGCTTGGTTGGCGGTTGGAGCGAAGACCCCATCTACGTAGGTGAAATCCAAGCTCGCTGATCCAACCATCGTCAATGTGGTCGGATTGGGCGGCGGCACCGTCGGCCCGGGCATACGGCTGGTCTGATACATGTCCGCCGAAAGCGTAGCTGTGCTAGTGCGCCAACGCGGCTGGAAGGTGTACCAAATTGGTTTGCCATCAGTGCCGTACGTAAACCATGCCGCGAGCACGTTGTCATTCGCGTCGTGCCAAATGAACAGCCCCCAACCTGGGTCGTTCGGGTCCCACCAGTGTCCTGAGTAATCCAGGCGCACATATGGCGCGACTTTTGTCGCGCGAGCATCAGTGACTACGAATGAATAATTCGAAAACAAAGGAACTGGGGCGGAGCCGGCTGTCGACGGTGAAAAATTTACAGTAACTGAATACGCGCCGGGTGGTAAGCGCCCTAACTCGATAGTTTCCCGCGGCGCTGGAGGCGCCGGGCAGAGGGGTGCTCCAAGATTGAGTCTTTCGCCTAGCGTTACCGTGATCTTGTTCTGCTCCATGCTAACTCGGTAGGGATTCCCCGTGTAGCGATTTATGCCGCTACAAGTCGTGTCTCCTAGCGATAACTTAATTACATCCATCGATGATGGACTGGCGGGCAGCAGGTAAGTGCCGACCGGAAGGGTTTGCGCTTGCGAAAACAAGCAAATTGACCAAATCGCCAAGGTTGTTGCCAACTGATGCCTGATCTTCATATCTGAATCCTTTTCGTCTGGCCATTGTGGAAGATAACCATTGCAATCGCCAATTACTGACCTGTTCCATACATCACCGTCTTGGTTGTGACTCCATCGCTATTCCAGCAGTCCAGCCGCCATTTGTATCCATCGTAGGGCGCAAAACCGTAGGGCGAATAATGTGGATCCCCAAAGTTAAACGTCGCGAACTGTGCGTACGGCGGGAAATTCACGCCAGTGTTGGCGAGGCTGTCCCAGAGAAGCACCTGCGAGAAAGGAGGAACCGGACTGTACGCGGGATTCTCAATGTCACCATTTGGATTTCCTGTATATCCGAACGATTGCACATGACAATAATCCGTCCCCGTGCTGTTGTAGTACTGATCAAACGGTGCATTTGCGGCGATAGACCAGTAAACCGAGCCTCCGTTCAGTATTACTAGAGGATTTCCGTAGGTACTGGTTGTTGTAGCGACCCAGTAGGCAGTGACAGAACGCTTAACATAGCCACTCACGTTTACGGCTGTCTGAGTGTTTTGAGGAGAAATACATGCGACTGTCCAAACATACTGGCCACCCGGTACGGCTGTCGCAATCGTGCCGCTCGTCGAAACATATTGGGATGAATAGAAGGCGGAATTTCGGAACACATTTATTACGCAGGAAGCCGCACCGAACGCCTGCCAACTGATACTTTTCGCCTCATTGTCCAGTTTTGAAAAACTTAGAGGACCCAGTGAGGCGAGATTCCCATCGACTACTACCTCAATAGAAGGTCGCGCTGTTTCGGCGACACTATTAAAT
>CAYSKY010000621.1:0-2604 GCA_964431425.1 uncultured Burkholderiales bacterium | reverse complement strand
GATCTGGGTGGTCGATCCCACCACGTCGGCGAGGCGGATTACGGCCGCCGGCGATTCCGGATGCACCAGGACCCGGGCACGGGGGTGTGCGAGTTTCAGCTGTTCAAGTTCGAACGCCTTGAATTCATCGTGTACCAGGCAGGAGCCCTGCCACAGCAGCATGTCGGCGCCTGTTTCGCGTTGAATGTAATCACCCAGGTGACGGTCCGGCGCCCAGATGATCTTCTCTCCGCGCTCATGCAGGTGACGAACAATGCGTAAACCGATCGACGAAGTCACCATCCAGTCCGCCCGGGCTTTCACCGCGGCACTGGTATTGGCATAGACCACGACGGTTCGGTCCGGATGTGCGTCGCAATACTCGGCGAATTCGTCGGCCGGACAGCCGAGGTCCAGCGAACATTCCGCCTCCAGTTCCGGCATGACCACGCGTTTTTCCGGGTTGAGGATCTTTGCGGTCTCACCCATGAAGCGGACACCGCACACGACAATGGTCTTCGCGGCGTGCGCATTGCCAAAACGCGCCATCTCAAGCGAATCCGAAACGCACCCGCCGGTCTCCTCGGCCAGGTCCTGCAAATCGGGGTGAACGTAGTAGTGGGCCACCAGCACTGCGTCCTGCTCACGCAAAAGGTGTTTGATGCGCTCCCTTAACCGGGCGCGTTCGACCGGCGGCGGCTCGACGATCACCTTTGCCCAAGCATGACCTGTCGACATTCTGAATCGTTGCAGGTCAGCGCGCGGCCGGTCGAACTCGACTTGTATGGGCGGAGAGTCTGTCACTTGGTTCTCTCAGGTCACTTTGTTGCGTTGTTGGAACCTGGCTTCCTGCCAGGCACGCGAATGCATGACATCCCGCAGCGTATCCACGGCCTGCCAGATGTCTGCGAAGCTCGTATAGAGCGGGGTGAAGCCAAATCGAAGCAAATCCGGCTGACGAAAGTCGCCGATGACGCCCCGGTTGATGAGGGCCTGCATGACCGGATAGGCGTGTTGGTGTGAAAACGATAACTGGCTGCCGCGCAGCGCATGGGCGCGTGGCGACACGCAACGGAAATCCAGGCCTGCGCAGCGCTCCTCCATGAGCCGCCAGAAGAGGTCAGAAAGTGCCAGGGACTTGCTCCTCAACTTGGCGGGGTCAACGCCGTCGAAGGTGGCGATACCGCATTCCAGCGCCTGCAGTGCCAGGATGGAAGGGGTGCCACATTGCAGGCGCTCGATCCCGGTTGACGGGTGATATTCTGTATCAAACTCAAACGGCCGCGCGTGCCCGAACCAGCCGGCCAAAGGCGAACGGATCTGCGTCTGCAGATCCTTGCGTACATAAAGGTAGGCTGGCGCGCCGGGACCGCCATTGAGGTATTTGTAACCGCAGCCGACGGCCAATTCTGCGCCACTGGCGTTCAGTTCCACCGGCAATGCACCTGCACTGTGGCTCAGGTCCCAAAGGACTTTGGTGCCCGCATTTCGCGCAGCGGCATTGAGGGCCGCCATGTCGTGGACGCGTCCGGTGCGATAGTCCACCTGGGTCACGAGCACCGCCGCAATAGACCTGTCGACTGCGTCCTCAAGTTCGCCTTCATCAACCAGTTTGAGCTCCACTTCTCCTGTCAGGTCCCGCAATCCCTGCGCCATGTACAGGTCGGTCGGGAAGTTGCCTCGTTCTGAAAGCACGGTCCGTCGTTGTGGATCGCCCTCCCGGGCAAGTCTGACCAGGCCGGCCAGCAATTTGAAAATGTTGATCGACGTGGAATCGGCCGCGATGACCTCCCCCGGGGCGGCGACGAGGCGGGCGATGCGGTCGCCGATCGCCGCTGGCAAAGTGACCCAATTCTGCTGGTTCCAGGAGCGTATCAGGCCGGTCCCCCATTCGTGCTCAATGCCCGTCTTGAGTCGACCGGCGGTTGCCGCAGGCAGCGCGCCCAGCGAGTTTCCGTCCAGATAGATCACCCCTTCGGGCAGGACAAACCGTTCGCGGGTGAAGGCCAGGTCATCCGCGGCGTCCATGGCTAGACAGTCTTGTCGGGTGAGCTTCATGCGGACAATTCAGTTGAAGGCTGGATGGGGGTCATCGAAAGACAATTGGCGATTCTGAACATGGAATGATGAATTATCGCAGACCATCCTCGTTATCATGCCGGCATGGATACATCTGCAGGCGTTGGCGGAATTTTCACGGGCTCCCCGGTGTCCCCCTGGGTGGCGCGATATGCGCCTAAACTGGCGCCCGGTGGCCGGGTGCTGGATGTTGCCTGTGGACAAGGGCGGCACGCCCGCTGGCTTTCAGCACTCGGTTTTAAGTTGTTTGCGGTGGATCGGGACATTCCCGCAGAACTTTCCCGCGATATCGCGTTCACACAGGCAGATATTGAATCCGGCCCATGGCCATACGGCAATGAACATTTTGACGGTGTCATCGTGACCAACTACCTGCATCGCCCACTGTTTCCAACGCTGTTGGCAGCCTTGGGCCCGGGAGGCATGTTGATCTACGAGACGTTTGCCGCCGGCAATGAACAGCATGGGCGCCCCAGCCGGGCGGACTTTCTTTTGCAGCCCGGCGAACTTCTGGAAACAGTGCGCGGAACGTTGACTGTGCTGGGT
>CAYSKY010000620.1:0-2612 GCA_964431425.1 uncultured Burkholderiales bacterium | reverse complement strand
AGGCGTTCGAGAAGAAGTCCGGATTGATGGCGGGACAATCGGGTCTGGATGGCCGGGTGACGGCGGCGATTGCCTTCAGCCCGAACGCGCGCAACAAACTCAACCTTGCGCGGCAGTTCGGTGACATTGCGATTCCGTTCTTTTCCATCACAGGCACCGAGGACGGCAGCGTGCTCGACGATGCCACCCGCGCCGAAGACCGCACCAAGCCGTATGAATTCATGCCCGCAGGCGGTAAGTATCTGGCGGTGTTCGAAGCTGGCGATCACATGGTGTTTGGTGGTCATACACTCGGGGCCCGCCGCAAGGAGACCGCGCGCGACCGCGAGATCCAGGCCGATGTGAAAGCAGGAACGCTGGCGTTCTGGAACGCGACCCTTCGTAATGACGACACCGCGCGCCGCTGGCTGGAGGACGGTGGTTACCGCGCCGCGCTGCTGCCAGCAGACCGGTTTGCGTCAAAATAGGCTGCCGGTAGCGGTGCCCCCGATCAAATACAACGTGGATTGCACAACATGCCCATGCTTCGGAACCCGGCAGTAACGCTCGCCGGCCTGTTGATGTTTGCAGGCCTGCCGCTGGCGCATTCGGCCGCCAACCCAGCCACCAGCACTGCCATGGGGCCGGACGATGCCCGCCATCTCCTGAGCCGCACCAGTTTCGCGGCCAGTGATGCCGATATCCAGCGATTCGCACAACTGTCACGCGCTGACGCTGCGGCGCTACTCGTGAAAGAGGCCCGCACGACCGCGACGCAGCCCGCGCCGGGCTGGGTGAACGATGCCCCGCCGCCACCCCGCCGCCTGCAGGCGATGACGCAGGAACAGCGTCAGGTGGAACTGCGCAAGAACATCGAGCACGCTTTTGACCTGCGCGAATGGTGGTTCCGCGAAATGATGGCAACACCGTCACCGCTCACGGAAAAGATGACGCTGTTCTGGCACAACCACTTCGCGACCAGCCAGCAGAAGGTTCGATTCACCCCGCTGGTCTACCGGCAGCACGTGATGCTGCGGCGCAATGCCCTGGGCAACTTCGGCACGATGCTGCGCGAGGTATCGCGCGATCCCGCCATGCTGATTTACCTGGATGGCGCCAACAGCCGCAAGGAACAGCCCAACGAGAATTTTGCCCGCGAGGTGATGGAGCTGTTCACCTTGGGGGAAGGCCATTACACCGAGCGCGACATCAAGGAAGCGGCACGGGCCTTCACCGGCTGGAGTGTCGATCGGGAAAGCGGCGAGTTCATGTTCCGTCGCGGGATTCACGATACCGGCAACAAGACGGTGCTTGGCAAGTCCGGTAACTTCGACGGCGAACAGATCATCGACATTCTGTTGCGGCGACCCGAAACCGCGACCTTCATTACCACCAAGCTGTGGAGGGAGTTTGTGGCGCCGGGGATGGACGGTCCGGCCGATGAGGCTGAAGTCCGGCGCCTCGCCGGCGTACTGCGCGACAGCGGCTACAGCATCGGCAAACTGATGCAGGCGATGCTTTCTTCCGATGCCTTTTACGCCCCGGAACACCGCGCGGTGCTGATCAAATCGCCGGTCGAATTCGTGGTGGGCACCCTGAAGCAGTTCGACATCGACGCACCCAACCTGCGGCCGTTCGTGCTGGCCAGCGCGCTGCTGGGGCAGAACGTGTTTGCGCCGCCAAATGTGAAAGGCTGGCCGGGCGGCGAGGCGTGGATCAATTCCGCAACCCTGCTGGGCCGCAAGCAGTTGATCGACCGCCTGTTCCGCAATGAAGACCGCATGGAGGTGGCACTGCGCGCCATGGATGAATCGGCCATGTTGACCGGCAACCAGCCTCCCCCGGGGCGCGAGGCGCGCATGCAGCGACAAATGGAACGGCAGATGGGAGGCATCCGCTGGAACCTCGACAAATGGTCGAACCAGTTTGCCAAAGCCGGCGCGCCGTCCGAGGCCAGGGCACGCATGACCCGCCAGGTGCTGGCGATGGCGCCGCAGAATCAACCGCCGGCTTCCGACAACCCCGCCGACTGGGCGCGGCAGCTGGTTGCCGACCCGGCCTACCAGCTCAAATAGGAACTCGCTCATGTCCACCGCTTCCCGCCGCCGCTTCCTGCAGTCCCTGGGCGCACTCGCCGGCGCTCCGTTGTTCGGCCAGACCGGCGGTGTGGCCTGGGCCGCCCCCGCCGGCACCGCCGCGACCGCCATCGAAACGCCATATCGCAATCTGCTGGTGCTGGTCGAGCTGAAGGGCGCGAATGATGGCCTGAACACCGTGGTGCCGTTTGCTGATCCGGCCTACGCGGCGTTGCGCCCGCGCCTGGCGATAGCCCGTGACGCCGTGCTGCCCATCTCCGAGCGCGCGGGCCTGCACCCCTCGCTCAAACCGCTGATGTCCATGTGGGAGAACAAGCAACTGGCCATCGTGCAAGGCCTCGGCTACCCGAAGCCCAACCTGTCGCACTTCCGTTCGATCGAGATCTGGGACACAGCGTCCAAAAGTGAGGAATATCTTGAGGCCGGCTGGCTCGCGCGCACCTTTGCTGCGAAACCTGCACCGGCTGCATTTGCCGCCGACGGGGTTGTGGTGGGCTCCAGCGACATGGGGCCGCTGTCCGGGCCCGGCGTGCGTAC
>CAYSKY010000619.1:952-2617 GCA_964431425.1 uncultured Burkholderiales bacterium | reverse complement strand
ATCAGGGTCAGACGGGTCTTCAGGGAATAGCGGTGTCTCGCGCTTGGTTCCATTGTTTTCAGGTGCGCCCACACCGCCCTGCGCATGACTGGCGCAACGGCGGCAATCTGAATACATCGGCCTGTTTTCGGCCTTCTGAAGAATGATGCTTCGATTGCCCCGGACAACTTTGACGCGTATCAAACAACGAATGCAAAGCGCCGCCGCCAGCATCGCCAACGATTTGTCATTCATGACAGAAAAATGACAACTATCAGACAGGTGTTGCATTTTCGCGACAGTGTTTTTTTCGCACTGCAACAAAGGACTAAAATCCGCCATCGGCAGGTACGCAGACCAATAACGCCGCTCTTGCTCCCGGTGTATTTCCGAATAACCGTTTTATTCAGGGGTTTGACCATGAAAAAGAAGATCATCGCCGCGGCCTGCACGCCGCGTTCACTGGCGCTGGGCTTGTCGCTGGCTGCCATGCTGGCCTCGCCTTCCGCATTTGCCCAGGCCACCGACGCCAAGCCCGCCGCCAAGTCCGAGACCGGCGTACTCGAAACCATCACGGTAACGGCGGAACGCCGCCAGGAAAACATCCGCGACGTGCCGGTTTCCATCAGCACCGTCAGCGGCGAAATGCTCGACATCATCAATTCCGGCGGCCAGGACGTGCGTGTACTGGCGGGCCGCGTGCCCAGCCTGAACATCGAGTCCTCGTTCGGCCGCGCCTTCCCGCGCTTCTATCTGCGCGGCTACGGCAACACCGATTTCCGCCTCAATGCGTCGCAGCCGGTCTCGCTGGTATACGACGACGTGGTGCAGGAGAACCCGATTCTCAAGGGTTTCCCGATGTTCGACCTGGACCAGATCGAAGTGTTGCGCGGCCCGCAGGGCACCCTGTTCGGCCGCAACTCGCCGGCCGGTGTGGTGAAGTTTGATTCGGCCAAGCCGCGCCAGCAGTTTGAGTCCTACCTGAATCTGTCGGTGGCCAAGTACGCCACCAACGCGCTCGAAGGCGCAGTCAACGTGCCCCTCACCAAGGAGGTGGCAATGCGCTTCTCGGTTCAGGCACAGCACCGCGACAATTGGGCGACCAACACTGTCGCCGGCCCGACCAAGAACTATGAGGGCTACGACGACAACGCGGCACGCCTGCAGTTCCTCTACGAACCGAGTGCGGCCTTCAGCGCCCTGTTCAATGTGCACGCGCGCGATCTCAAGGCCAGCGCACGCCTGTTCCGCGCCAATGTCATCAAGCCCGGCACCAACGATCTGGTCGACGGATTCGATATCACCAAGGTGTCGCACGACGGCAAGAACGTATCCAGCCTGCGTACAGCGGGCGGAAGCATTCGCCTGCGCTGGGACCTGAAGGACTACACGCTGTACTCGATCACCGGCCTTGAATCGCTGGATACCTTCAACCGTGGCGACATTGACGGCGGCTATGGCGCCGTCTTCGCACCGCCTAGCGGCCCGGGGTTCATCCCGTTCTCGTCGGAAACCGCGGACGGTATCCCGAAGCACAAGCAATTCACGCAGGAGCTGCGCCTGGAATCGAACGCCAAGGGCCCGATGAAATGGCAGGGCGGCCTTTACTACTACATCGAGGATTACACGGTCGAAAGCTTCAGCTATGACTCGCTGTTCAGCGCCGGGGGCCGCTACGGCTACGAG
>CAYSKY010000619.1:0-942 GCA_964431425.1 uncultured Burkholderiales bacterium | reverse complement strand
CGCCTACGCCGTGTTCGGTGCCGTCACCATGGCGGTCACCCCGGCGTTTGAGTTGCGCGGCGGCCTGCGCTACACCAAGGACAAGAAGGACTTCCAGGTCCAGGACTACTCCAGCGACGTGTTCGGCACCTTGCCGACACTGGCAGCATTGCGCGCCGCCGGCCCGCTCAATGCCAACCCGAGAGACAACAAAGTCAGCTGGGATGTCAGCGGCAGTTACGCGCTGGACAAGAACATGAAGCTCTACGCCCGTGTGGCCAACGGCTTCCGCGCCTCGTCGGTACAGGGCGCCGGCGCATTCAACAACCAGTCGGTGGCCAAGCCGGAAACCAGCACCTCGTTTGAAGCCGGTGTGAAGGCCGACCTGTTCGACCGCAAGGCGCGCCTGAGCTTCGGTGTGTTCAAGTACGAGATCAAGGACCAGCAGCTGACGGCAGTGGGCGGTGCGGCCAATGCCAACATCCTGCTCAACGCCAAGAAGACGCAGGGCCAGGGATTCGAGTTGGACCTGCAGGCCTACCTGACCCCGAACCTGCTGGCGACCATCGGCGGCGCGTACAACGACACCAAGATCAAGGATGCCAATCTGGCCGTGGCCGTGTGTGCCTCCTGTACGGTGACCGATCCGCGCACCGCCGGCGGGCTGGCCCTGATCGACGGCAATCCGCTGCCGCAGGCGCCGAAGGAAAACCTCAACGCCTCACTGCGTTACAGCATCCCGACCAAGGACGGCGAATGGTTCGCACATACCGACTGGATGTATCGCGGCAAGGTAAACTTTTTCCTGTACGAATCAAAGGAGTTCACCAGCAAGCCGGTCACGGAAGGCGGCGCGCGCGTCGGCTATATCTGGGGCAACGGCAACTACGAAGCCGCACTGTACGGTCGCAACATTACCAACAAGATCCGTCTCGTCGGTGGCATCGACTTCAACAACCTGAC
>CAYSKY010000618.1:0-2619 GCA_964431425.1 uncultured Burkholderiales bacterium | reverse complement strand
CGCTTGCCACGGCCATCGGCATCGGCGCTGCCGGTGCACTGATCGGCCTTGCAGTTGCGTCGCGACGCTCATCGCGGAACGCGCCCCTCGACCGGCGGCTGATGAACGAACTCAACCGGCACAGCGAAGATATCGTGCGCGCCGTCCGCCGGAATACGAACTCACTCGCCAACAGCGACACCGCGAACGCATTGCCACCGCCCGCAATGGCCGCCGTCAGCCCAAGCCGCTCGGACAGCAAACTTGTGACCGACAAGGCAGCCAAACCGACGTCCGATCAACCGCGGCTGGCTGACAATCAGGGGCCGGCCCCGGCGGCCGATGCGACTGCGATGACGCAAGCCGCCATGACGGCGCCGCCCACAGCGAACGTATCCAGCCCGGATGCCAGCGACACGGCGACCGCGACGCAAATCACCGGTATCGCGGCAGCCGCGAGGGACAAATCCGATACCGGCAAAACAGCCCCGGCCGGAAAGCCGCCGCAGCCCGCCGATACGACCGGCACACCCGCCATCGCCCCCACGCCGGCATCGCTTCCCGCCGCAGCCGCATCCGCGCCCACCGCCCAGGGCGACATTGCGAAAAGCAGCGGCTCCATCAAATCGAACAGCGACGCCAAGCCGGCGCGTACCGCCGATGTCCAACCGCAGCCCGATATCCCTGTGCCGTCACCACTGTCCGCGCCGGTGCCGCCGCAGCACATCGCCGCCAACAGTTTCGGGATGGCGCCGCCCGTGGCCGCCACGGCGGACAATGCCATGGTGACTACGTCGGTTCAGATCACGAGCGCCAACGCCGAGCCCACGCCCGATCTGGATGCACTGGCGGTCAGCATCGCCGCGCGCGCGATGAGCGGCACCAAGCAATTCGAAATCCGCCTCGATCCGCCCGAGCTGGGACGCGTCGATGTCCGCTTGTCGATCGACGCCAGCGGTAAGACCCAGGCACACATGACCGCGGACCAGCCCCAAACGCTGGATCTGCTGCAGAAGGACGCCACCAACCTGACCCAGGCGCTGCGCGATGCGGGTCTGGATGTTTCGCAGGGCGGCCTGAACTTTTCGCTGCGCGGCCAGGACCGGCAGAGCGACGACGGCAACAACGGCGCTGCCCAAGGCCGGCGCACCAATCTCATCGCCACCCGCGCCATCCAGGCTAGCCCCGTCGCGGTCTCCTTCAACGGCGCGGCCCAGGACGCGCGCGTCGATATCCATGTCTAAGGAACAGATGCCATGACAACCCCCGTCGCCAGCACCAATCAGAATCCCGCCGCCGCCACATCGGGCAGCGCGGCCGGTTCCGATGCGATGTCGCAGCTGTCCGGAAACTTCAACACCTTCCTCACTTTGCTGACCAGCCAGCTGAAGAACCAGGATCCGACCAGTCCGATGGATTCCAGCACCTTCACCCAGCAGCTGGTGATGTACAGCCAGGTCGAACAGCAGATCGGCACCAACACCAATCTCAAGACCCTGATCGGCCAGGGTTCGACCCAGCTTGGCGCCTACGCCACATCCTATCTGGGCAAGGCGGTTTCGGTGACCAACGGCAATGCTTCGCTGAACAGCGGTTCGGCAATGTGGACTTACACCCTAGGCACCACCGCCAGCTCGAACACGCTGACCGTGACCGACGCCAACGACAAGGTCGTCTATACCGGCAATGGCGAAACCGGATCGGGCACGCACCAGTTCAACTGGAACGGCAAAGACAATAACGGCAACCAGCTTGCCGACGGCACCTACAAACTGACGGTCAGCGCCAAGGCAATTGATGGCTCTACGGTCACCTCTGCGGTCGCCAGCGCCGGTGTGGTCAACGAGATCGACATGACCTCGGGCACGCCGCAATTGCTGGTCGGCAACATGAAAATCGGGCTTGGCGACATCGCCAATGTCGCGAACGTAACGAACTGAGTTTTTGAATCACAGGGCGCCAAGAATGGACGCCCCCATCGCGGACGGCAGCGGACGAAGTTCAAACCGGCGCAAGGAAGTAGAAAAATGAGTTTGTATGGATCACTGAATATCGGCGTCGCCGGCCTGCAGGCGAACAGCATGGCGCTCAGCGCCACATCGTCCAACATCGCCAACGTCAACACCGCGGGCTACAAACAGGCGACCGCCAGCTTCTCGACCTTCCTGAATGCCTCAACGGGCGTGGGCAACAATTCCTCGGCCGGCGTCGCGGCCAAGATCGGTCAGGACATCACCACCCAGGGCCTGCCGACCACGACCTCGTCCGACACCGACGTGTCGATTTCGGGCAACGGCTTCTTCGTGGTGGCGCCCAACCCCGACGGCAGCGGCCCGCGCGAATATACACGCGCCGGCAGCTTCCTGCCGGATGTGAACGGCAATCTGGTCAACTCCGCCGGGCTTTATCTGATGGGCTACAAACTGGACCCGCTCGGCAACGTTCCCACCGACGCCAGCGCGTTGAGCCTGGTCAATACCACCTCAATCTCGGGCGCCGCTCAGGCCACCGACAAATTGACCGTCCAGGCCAACCTGAATTCGGCCTCTACCTCCCATGCGGGTTATACGGCCGGCGATATGACCTCCGGCACCGTGGCGCCGGACTGGAAGCCCTTGAGCGTCTGGTCGAACAGCCGGG
>CAYSKY010000617.1:2290-2624 GCA_964431425.1 uncultured Burkholderiales bacterium | reverse complement strand
CCTTAAGCCTTAATTTCACCGATTTGAATCTCGGTGTAGTTTTGGCGATGGCCCTGGCGCTTCTGGTAGTGCTTGCGACGGCGCATCTTGAAAATCTTCACTTTGTCGTGACGACCCTGGGAGACAACGGTGGCGTTGACCTGCGCGCCGGCCACGAGAGGTGCGCCGATGGTCACGGTTTCACCCGTACCCACCATCAGCACCTGATCAAGGACGATCTGCGAGCCCACGTCTGCCGGTATCTGTTCTACTTTGATTTTTTCGCCAGCCTGGACCCGATACTGCTTCCCGCCGGTTTTAATGACCGCGTACATGGTTGAACTCCAAAAAATAT
>CAYSKY010000617.1:0-2280 GCA_964431425.1 uncultured Burkholderiales bacterium | reverse complement strand
CCAGCACGACGAATGCACTGCCATCAGGCGACGGAACCCGCTATCATACGTGCTTTCCAATTCCTCGTCAAACCCTTTCTGGGCCTTTTCACCAGTCTAAACAGGGGTTTACAGCCGGATTGGCAGCTCTCCCGGATCACTGAATGAATTCCCCCGCCATTCCGACCTCCCTCGACGCCATTCGCGCCGTTATCGCCGAGGACATGTCTTCAGTCGACGCGGTCATCCGCCGGCGCTTGTCGTCGGAAGTCGTGCTCATCAACCAGATTTCGCATTACATCGTCGAATCAGGCGGCAAGCGCCTGCGGCCCGCACTGGTGGCGCTCGCCGGCAACCACTTTGGCGCCCAAAAGGACCACTGCCACGAAGCGGCGGCGGTTATTGAATTCATCCACACGGCGACGCTGCTGCACGATGACGTCGTCGATGAATCAGATTTGCGGCGCGGCCGCCGCACCGCCAATTCCCAGTTTGGCAATGCCGCGGCGGTCCTGGTGGGCGATTTTCTGTACTCGCGCGCCTTCCAGATGATGGTGGAGATCGGCTCCATGCGCGTGATGCAGGTGCTGGCCGAGGCCACCAATGTCATCGCCGAGGGTGAGGTGTTGCAGCTGCTTAATATTCATGATGCCGATACCAATGAAGAAGAGTATCTGCAGGTGGTGCGCTACAAGACGGCGAAGCTGTTCGCGGCGGCCTGCCAGGTCGGCGCAATACTTGGCAATGCCAGCGAAAAGGACGAAGCCGCGCTGACTGAATACGGCATGCGAGTCGGGACCGCGTTCCAGTTGATTGATGACGTGCTGGACTACTCCGGTGACTTTGCAGAAACCGGCAAGAACATCGGAGATGACCTTGCAGAAGGCAAGCCGACACTGCCGCTGATCTATGCGCTGCACCATGGCAACGCGGCGCAGGCCGGCGTGATCAGGCGGGCAATCGAGCAGGGTGGGCGCGAGGACATGCCCGAGGTGGTGGCTGCCATCCAGGCCACCGGTGCGCTGGAGTACGCACGCACGCAGGCCAACGTCGAGGCGCGGACCGCAGCTGAGGCTATCGGCGGCCTCAAGGATTCCGTTTATCGCTCCGCTCTGCTACAATTATGCGCTTTCGCGGTCGAGCGTCGGTTTTGAGTGTCGCCGCGAGCGGGGTGTAGCTTAGCCTGGTAGAGCGCTACGTTCGGGACGTAGAGGCCGGAGGTTCGAATCCTCTCACCCCGACCAAATTAGACGACAAAAGCCGGTGCAAGCCGGCTTTTTGTTTGTAGGCATCCCGCGATACCCGTCACCTGATTCGCATTCCATCTCTCTGTACGACTCCCATGGCCTCCATCTTCCGCGAACGCGTCCTCACCGTGCACCACTGGACCGATCGTCAGTTCAGCTTCACAACCACCCGCGACCCCTCTTTCCGCTTCCTGAACGGACAGTTCACCATGATCGGTATCGAGGTCGACGGCAAGCCACTGCTGCGCGCCTACAGCATGGTGAGTGCAAATTACGAAGAGCAGCTGGAATTTCTCAGCATCAAGGTGCCGGACGGCCCGCTCACATCGCGACTGCAGCACCTGAAAGTGGGCGACACATTGCTGGTCAACAGCAAGGCGGTGGGAACGCTCATCATGGAAAACCTGCTGCCGGGCAAAACGCTGTACCTGCTTTCCACCGGTACCGGGCTGGCCCCCTTCATGAGCATCATCAAGGATCCGGAAACCTACGAGCGCTTCGAAAAAGTTGTACTCACCCACGGCTGCCGTGAAATTTCTGAACTGGCGTATGACCACCAGATCACCCACGATCTGCCGCAAAACGAATTTTTCGGCGAGCAGGTTCGTAACCAGCTGATCTATTACCCGACCGTCACCCGCGAGCCATTCCGCAATCAGGGGCGCGTTACCGAACTGCTCGACAACGGCAAGCTGCCCGCCGATATCGGCCTTCCGCCGCTGAACATAGAGACCGACCGCGTGCTGATTTGCGGCAGCCCCGAAATGCTTCGCGATTCGCGGGACCTGCTGGTCAAGCGCGGCTTCGTGGAGGGCCATATGGAATCGCCCGGCCACTTCGCGATTGAGCGGGCGTTCGTCGAAAAGTAGCCGGTCGTCAATTCGGCGCGCCGGCTGCGCGCCCAAACAACCGCGCCGATGTCCCGCCATTGGGATACGATATCTGAACTGACAATTTTGGCGTGATCCTTCGCGCGCTCGATCATGGGAAAAGTTCTGCTGGTCGCTCTGGTCGCATTCATTGGCTGGCTGCTGTTAAAGGGCCTGCTGAAGGG